>NZ_JBICXG010000016.1:0-195420 GCF_043200175.1 Streptomyces sp. NPDC048462 | reverse complement strand
ATCGGGACCACACCACGAGAGCGGAACAGTCGAGTCGGAATAAGACCGACTGTTCACTGTGTCCTCGCTATGTGCATTGCCTGGTAGAACCACAATGTGGTCTGCCAGGACTTTCAAAGGAACCTCGAACCTACCGAAGTAGGTCGGGGTATCAACGTATCTGGCGTTGACTTTTGGCACGCTGTTGAGTTCTCAAGGAACGGACGCTTCCTTTGTACTCACCGCAGAACATTTTCTGCGACTTTCCTCCGGGCGCTTCCCTTCGGTCTTGCGTTTCCGACTCTATCAGACTCTTTCGTGTCTGATTCCCGGTCGAAGCGGGCCTCGCATTTTCGCTTTCCAGTTCTTCGCTTTCGCGTTTCCCTTTCCGGCGAGTCCGACTCTATCAGATCCTTTCGGGCCCGATTCCCAGTCAGTGGGGCTTGTCTTCCCGGCTGTTGGGCCGTTCCGACGAGTGAGACATTAGCGGAATCCAGGGCCCCGACGCTAATCGGGGTCACGTTCCTTCGAACGTGGATTCCTCATTTCGCGAATGCGCACGCAGAGACGGGCGACAGGTGTCGCTCACTCGTTGTGGTTACTGCGGAATCGCTGTCCGGGGACCGACCGGGGTCGGCGCTCACGTCGGACAACTCGGAGCACATTACGGATGTGGTGCGGGCGTGTCAACCCCGGTCCTCGGTGGGCTGCGGTGGAAGGCCAGCCGGTAGTCGCGGGGGCTGGTGGCCAGGTGGGTCGCGAAGTGCTGGCGCATGGTGATCTCGCTGCCGAAGCCCGTGCGACGGGCCACCTCGGGCAGGGGCAGGTCGGTGCGTTCCAGCAGCTTCTGAGCTGCGGCGACGCGCTGGGTGATCAGCCAGCGCAGCGGTGTCGTGCCGGTGGTCGCCTGGAAGTGGCGCGCGAAGGAGCGCGAGGACATGCCGGCGCGGGCGGCGAGCTCCGCCACCGTGTGCGGTTCGGCCAGATGGGTCAGGGCGAAGGCGCGTACGGCGGCGAGGGTGTCGGCGTCGCGGTCCGTGTGCGGGGTCGGGTGCTCGATGAACTGTGCCTGGGTGCCGGTGCGGAACGGGGCCGTGACCATCGAACGCGCGATCGTCGCCGCGGTCTCGGCGCCGTGGACCGTACGGACCAGGTGGAGGCAGAGGTCGATGCCGGCCGCCGTGCCCGCCGAGGTCCAGAGATTGTCGTCGTGGACGAAGAGGGCGTCGGGAACGACGGTGACGCCTGGGTGGTGGGCGCGCAGGAGGTGGGTGAGGTTCCAGTGGGTGACCGCTCGTCGCCCGTCGAGGAGGCCGGCCTGGGCGAGGGTGAAGGCGCCTCCGCAGAGCGCGGCGATCGGCGTGGAGCGGCTGTGCGCGCGGCGCAGCGCTTCGAGGACCGGTTCCGGCGCCGGCGTCACGTGGTCGTCGAGACCCGGCACGACGATCAGGTCGGCGCGGGCCAGCCAGCTCAGTGTGCGGTCGGGGGTGAGGGAGAGTCCGCCGCGCAGCGGGATGGGCGCGGTGGCGGCCGCGGTGCGGCGCAGCTCGAAGGGCGGGACTCCGCGGTCCGTCCGGTCCACACCCCAGACCTCCGTGATGACGGAGACGTCGAACGCGCGGATGCCCGGGAAAGAGACGAGGGCGATCCGCGTGGTGGCGGCAGGGGCGGGATCAGGAGTCACGGTGGCAGTAAAGCATCGATCGATGGCTTTCCGGCCTCTGGGCCGCCGGGCGGGTGCGCGGCAGGATTTCCGTCATGGAGATCGCGGAGAACGCAGCGCTGGTAGTGGTGGACGTACAGCAGGGCTTCGAGGAGGCGGCGTACTGGGGGCCGAGGAACAATCCCTCGGCGGACGGGAACATCGCCGGGCTGATCGATGCCTGGCAGGCGAGCGGGCGTCCGGTCGCCTTCGTACGGCATGACTCGCCCAAGCCGGATTCGCCGTTGCGGACGGGATATCCGGGAAACGGCTTCAAGCCGTACGTGGCGGAGCGGCGCGGCAAGGGCGGTGGGCCCGAGCTGCTGGTGACGAAGAGCGTGAACTCGGCGTTCTACGGCACGCCGGATCTGGCGGACTGGCTGGGCGAGGGCGGGGTGCGGCAGCTGGTGGTGGCCGGTATCCAGACCAACATGTGCGCGGAGACGACGGCCCGGATGGCGGGGAACCTCGGGTACGAGGTGTTCTTCGCGCTGGATGCGACGTACACCTTCGACGGGGTGGGTCCGTGGGGGTGGACGCTCGGTGCCGAGGAGCTGGCGCGGGCCACCGCCGTGTCGCTGCACGGCGGTGGGTTCGCGAAGGTGGTGCGCAGTGCGGAGCTGATCGCCGCCGCCCAGTAGGTCAGCCGTTGCCGGAGGCGAGCTCACGGCTGCGGTCGCGGGCGGCTTCGAGGGCGGCGATGAGGGCGGCGCGTACGCCGTGGTTCTCCAGTTCGCGGATGGCGCTGATCGTGGTGCCGGCCGGGCTGGTGACGGCCTCGCGGAGCTTGACCGGGTGTTCGCCGCTGTCGC
This sequence comes from Streptomyces sp. NPDC048462, assembly GCF_043200175.1. Classification (NCBI taxonomy): domain Bacteria; kingdom Bacillati; phylum Actinomycetota; class Actinomycetes; order Kitasatosporales; family Streptomycetaceae; genus Streptomyces; species Streptomyces sp. NPDC048462. Next base: position 192,927 of record NZ_JBICXG010000016.1, on the reverse strand, counting down.
GGAGCATCACGGCGGCGCCGATGGCGGCCTGGACGATCAGGTCGTGGGCCTGGGCGCGGGGCAGGCCGAGCAGGATTCCGGCGTCGGTCATCGCCTCGACGAGGAAGTAGAAGTAGGCGGGGCCCGAGCCGGAGAGCGCGGTGGCCGCGTCCTGCTGGGACTCGGGGACGCGCAGGGTCTTGCCGACCCCGCCGAAGATCGCCTCGGTGGTGGCGAGGTGGGCGCCGGTGGCGTGGCTGCCCGCGGAGATGACGGACATGCCCTCGTCGACCAGGACGGGGGTGTTCGGCATGACGCGGACGACCGGGGTGGACTCGGTGAGGCGGTCCTCGATGAAGGCGGTCGTGATGCCGGCCGCCGCGCTGATGACCAGGCGGTCGGCGGTGACGTGGGCGGAGAGCTCGTCGAGGAGGCGGCCCATGTCCTGGGGCTTGGCCGCGAGGATCAGGATGTCGGCGCGGCCGGCGGCCTCGGCGTTGCTGACGGAGTCGACCCCGTAGCGGTTGCGGAGCTCCTCGGCGCGCTCCGGGCGGCGGGTGGTGACGAGCAGGTTCGCCGGGCGCCACCCGGCCCGGATCATGCCGCTGAGCAGGGCCTCGCCGATCTTGCCGGTGCCGAGGACTGCGACTGTCTGGGTCATGCGGTTTCACCCTCCGGGCGGTGCCGGCGGCCAGGGCGTGTCTTGAAGGCAGCGTCGTACGCCGGGCAGACGGGACTTTCACAACACGCCCTGGCGGTGCCGGCTGTTCTCGGTTCTCGTGCCCGCCATCCTCGCACCGGCCCGTCAGGTGGTGCGGCGGCGGAGGGTGGCCGCACCGAGGGCGAGTACGAGAAGGGCGCAGCCCGCCACGATCGAGACGTCGCGGATGAAGTCGCCGGTGACGTCCGCGTGGTGGAGGACCTCGTTCATGCCGTCCACGGCGTACGACATGGGCAGGACGTTCGAGATCGCTTCGAGGACGGGTGCCATCCGGTCGCGGGCGATGAACAGTCCGCAGAGCAGGAGCTGCGGGAAGATCACGGCCGGCATGAACTGGACGGCCTGGAACTCGGACGCGGCGAAGGCCGAGACGAACAGGCCGAGCGCCGTGCCGAGCAGGGCGTCGAGCACGGCGACCAGGAGCAGCAGCCACGGGGACCCGGTGACGTCCAGGCCGAGCACCCACACCGAGAGGCCGGTGGCCAGGAGCGACTGGACGACGGCGACGGCGCCGAAGGCGAGGGCGTAGCCGGCGATCAGGTCGCCCTTGCCGAGCGGCATGGCGAGGAGCCGTTCGAGGGTGCCCGAGGTGCGCTCGCGCAGGGTGGCGATCGACGTCACCAGGAACATCGTGATCAGCGGGAAGATGCCGAGCAGCGAGGCGCCGATGGAGTCGAAGGTCCGGGGACTGCCGTCGAAGACGTACCGCAGCAGCGTGATCATGACGACCGGGATCAGCAGGAGCAGTCCGATGGTGCGGGGGTCGTGTGCCAGTTGGCGCAGGACGCGGGCCGTGGTGGCCAGGGTGCGGGCGGCGCTGAGGACTGAGGTGCCGGTGGCCGGGGTGGTCCGGGGGGTCGTCGTGCTCATCGGGCGTTCTCCTGACGGGTGGCGGCCGCGTCGACCAGGTGGAGGAAGGCTTCTTCGACGGTCTCGGTGCCGGCGGCGGTGCGCAGTGCCTCGGGGGTGTCGTCGGCGAGGATCTCGCCCTCGCGCATCAGGAGCAGGCGGTGGCAGCGCTCGGCCTCGTCAATGACGTGGGAGGAGACGAGGAGGGTGGTGCCCCGGTCGGCGGCGAGGCTGTGGAAGAGGCTCCACAGATCGCGCCGGAGCACCGGGTCCAGGCCGACGGTGGGCTCGTCCAGGACAAGGAGCTCGGGGGTACCGAGCAGTGCCACGGCGAGGGAGACGCGGGTGCGCTGGCCGCCGGAGAGGGTGCCGGCGAGGGCGGTGGAGTGGCTGGTCAGGTCGACCTCGGTGATCGCCCGGGTGACGGCTTCGCGGCGGGCGTCGCGGTGCCGGCGGCCCGGCTGGAGGATCGCCGCGAAGTAGTCGAGGTTCTGCCGGACGGTGAGGTCCGTGTAGACGGAGGGCGCCTGGGTGACGTAGCCGATCCGCGGCCGGAGTGCGGGGTGGCCGGCCGGGCTGCCCAGGACGTCGAGGGTGCCGGTGACCTTGGCCTGGGTGCCGACGACGGCTCGCATCAGGGTGGATTTGCCGCAGCCGGAGGGGCCGAGGAGCCCGGTGATCCTGCCGGGCTCGACGGTGAAGCCGAGGCCTTTGAGGACGGTGCGGCTGCCTCGTACGACGGTGAGGCCGCGGGCCTCGATGGCGGCGCCCGGAGAATTCATCATGTGATGAATTCTGTCCCCGCGGCATGCCGCCGTCAAGGGAGCCGGGCGTCGCCGTGCGGTGAGGTGCGCCGGGTCAGCGGATGGCCACGCTCAGCTCGACGACATATGCCTCCTCCACGGTGCCGTCCGGGAAGACGCGCGCGAGGTGCTCGCGCTCCTCGTCGAGGAAGCGGCGGGTGGGCTCGTCGCCGAGGACCAGGAAGGCGGAGTGGCTGCCGAGGTTGGCGAGGTGGGTGGCGAGGGGGACGCGCCGGGTCCAGGGCAGCCGGCGGTGTACGAACGTGAGCTCGGGCGGCAGACCTCGGGTGCGGGCGTGCGTGCCGTGGACGCCGGTGTCCCCGGACGCGGGCCCGGTCGCGTCCCCGGCCGCGGCGGCGTCCCGCGATCCGGTCTCCGCAGCGGCGCCTGCGCCGAAGAAGCGGCGTACGCGCGCGTCCTGTCCGGCGAGCCACGGGACGTCGGGGTCGGCGACGTTCCACCACAGGGCCAGCGCGCCGCCCGGCCGCAGGACGCGCATGGCCTCGGGGGCGGAGCGCGCGGGGTCGGTCCAGTGCCAGGACTGGGCGTACGTGATCAGATCGGCCGAGGCCCCGGCGAAGGGGAGGCGGTTGCCGTCGCCCCGTACCAGCGGGACGTCCGGCAGGGTCCTGCGGAGCTCCGCCGCCATCCCGGGGCCCGGTTCGACGGCGACGACGGCGGCGCCCCGGTCGTGGAGGCGGCGGGTCGAGATGCCGGTGCCCGCCCCGACGTCGAGGGTGCGGGCGCCCCGCAGGGGCCGGCCTGCGAGTTCCTCGACGGCGGCCAGGAGGGCGTCCGGGTAGCCGGGGCGGGCCGCGCCGTACTGGGCGGCGGCCCGGTCGAACGACAGGGCGCGCGGGGTCACGGGGTCAGGGGTACTTGTAGTGGCCATGCGGCCATCGTGGCCTCGGCGGCCCTGGCGGGGCGAGGCGTTTGCGGTGTGGCGCCTGCCGCGGTGTGGCGCCTGCCGCGGCCTGGCGGGTTACTTGCGGCGGGCCTTCTTCGCCCTGGCCGTCTTGCGGGCCGCCGGATTGCCGGTCCGGGCCGACCGGCGCTTCGCGTACCGGACCTGCGCCGCCTCGTACTCCGCGCGCCGGAGCTTCTCGCCCGGGGCCTCGGAGAACGTACGGATGAAGTAGGCGAGCAGTCCGCCGATGAAGCCGATGGTCTTGAGGCCGCGCAGGTTGTCCTCGCGGGCGGGGTCGGCCGGACGGCTGCTGAAGCCCTCCCAGGTCTTGCGGAAGGCGATCGCGCTGCAGACGGCGAACATCAGGACGACCAGGATGCCGACGAAGCTGCCGACGTCGGCGATCTCCAGGCCCTGGTAGGCGAACCGGAGCACGAAGCAGGACGCGGCCGCCGCGGCGAGCGAGCCGACGGCTGCCCCGATGCGGCGGAGCCCGTAGTTGCCGTCGTGGGCGACCCAGGTCGTGCCGAAGAAGCGGATGGGCTCGGGCTGCGGACCGGGGGTCGTCGCGGTGGCACCGGCGGGCGCCGTCGCGGGCTCGGTGGTGCCGGGCGCGGTCTCGTCGGGGGTCTCGCTGTTCTCGCTCACGAGGTCGATTGTCCCAGGGCCGGGGCGGTGGCGCTGCGACCGCTCTCACGGACGCAGCGCCGTCGCACGTCAGCCGCAGTGACTCCACGGGCTCGTGTACGTGTACGTACCGGCAGCCGTCTCGATCAGGCCGCCCCACTTCACGCAGTGACTGCCCGCGGCCAGCCGGACCGGACCCGCGTAGGAGGAGTACCTTCCCTGGTCCTTGACCTGCTCCTTGCCGTCCCCGTCCACGTCGAGCCAGGCGCCGGTGGTCAGCGCCCGGCCGCTGGTGGCGGCGGAGTGGAAGGTGACCACGCAGTTGAACCTGGTGCTCGCGTTGTAGAGCAGGTAGACGCGGGCGAGTTCGGTCGACGAGTCCTTGAACACGTGCGAGTCGACCTGGGTGTACCCGGATCCGCAGACGCCGGCCGGAGTGGCGGCGGCCGGTGCGGGTGCGACCGGAGCCGCACCTGCCGGGGCCGCGCCGAGGGCCGCGAGGGCGGTGACGGCTGACGCGATGACTACTGAGCTGCGTACGGAAGTTCGCATACTCCCCCAATCATGGTCATACATGGCAAGGGGGCGAGCTTACTGCGATCGGGCAGTCACACGGAGTCGTTCTCGGGCCACGACGGGACGTCGCGGGGACGCAAACGCGTCCGGCCCCTCGCGGGAGGGGCCGGACGGTGGAGCGGGGGTGTGCGTACGGGCGTCAGCCGAGCTTGGAGACGTCGCGGACGGCGCCTCGGTCCGCGCTCGTCGCCATGGCCGCGTAGGCGCGCAGCGCCGCCGAGACCTTGCGGTCGCGGTCCTTCGGCGCGTACACGCCGTTCAGCGCCTCCCGGCGGGTGGCCAGCTCGGCCTCGGGGACCAGGAGCTCGATCGAACGGTTCGGGATGTCGATCCTGATCCGGTCACCGTCCTCGACCAGTGCGATCGTGCCACCGGACGCGGCCTCCGGGGAGGCGTGGCCGATGGACAGGCCCGACGTACCGCCGGAGAAGCGGCCGTCCGTGACCAGGGCGCAGGTCTTGCCGAGGCCACGGCCCTTGAGGAAGGAGGTGGGGTAGAGCATCTCCTGCATGCCGGGGCCGCCGCGCGGGCCCTCGTAGCGGATGACGACGACGTCGCCGTGCTCGATCTCCTTGCGGAGGATCTTGTCGACGGCCTCCTCCTGCGACTCGCAGACGACCGCCGGGCCCTCGAAGGTCCAGATCGACTCGTCGACGCCGGCCGTCTTGACGACGCAGCCGTCCACGGCGAGGTTGCCCTTGAGGACCGCGAGGCCGCCGTCCTTGGAGTACGCGTGCGCCACGTCCCGGATGCAGCCGCCGGCCGCGTCCAGGTCGAGGGTGTCCCAGCGCTCGGACTGCGAGAAGGCGGTCGCGGAACGGACGCAGCCGGGGGCGGCGTGCCACAGCTCGACGGACTCGGGCAACGGTGAGCCGCCGCGGATGTCCCAGTTCTTGAGCCACTCGGCCAGGGTGTCGGAGTGCACGGAGTGCACGTCCTCGTTCAGCAGTCCGCCTCGGTGGAGCTCACCGAGGATGGCGGGGATGCCGCCGGCCCGGTGGATGTCCTCCATGTAGTACGTGCCGCCGGGGGCGACGTTGGGCGCGACCTTGGACAGGCACGGGACCCGGCGCGAGACCTCGTTGATGTCGTCCAGGTCGTACGCCAGCTGCGCCTCCTCGGCGGCGGCCAGCAGGTGCAGGATCGTGTTGGTCGAGCCGCCCATGGCGATGTCCAGCGCCATCGCGTTGTCGAACGCGGCGCGGGTGCCGATGGCGCGGGGCAGGACCGTCTCGTCGTCCTGCTCGTAGTAGCGCTTGGTGATCTCGACGACCGTGCGGCCGGCCTCCTCGTACAGCGCCTTGCGGGCGGTGTGCGTGGCGAGGACGGAGCCGTTGCCGGGGAGGGAGAGGCCGAGGACCTCGGTCAGGCAGTTCATCGAGTTGGCGGTGAACATGCCCGAACAGCTGCCGCACGTGGGGCAGGCGTTCTCCTCGATGCGGAGCATGTCCTCGTCGGAGATGCTCTCGTCGACCGCGTCGCTGATCGCGTTGACCAGGTCGAGCTTGCGGACCGTGCCGTCCACGAGGGTGGCCTTGCCGGCCTCCATCGGGCCGCCGGAGACGAAGACCGTGGGGATGTTGAGGCGCATCGCGGCCATCAGCATGCCGGGGGTGATCTTGTCGCAGTTCGAGATGCAGATCAGCGCGTCCGCGCAGTGCGCCTCGACCATGTACTCGACGGAGTCGGCGATCAGGTCGCGGGACGGGAGGCTGTAGAGCATCCCGGCGTGGCCCATCGCGATGCCGTCGTCGACCGCGATGGTGTTGAACTCGCGGGGCACGGCGCCTGCGGCCAGGATCGCTTCGGAGACGATCCGGCCTACGGGGGCGAGGTGGGTGTGGCCGGGGACGAACTCCGTGAAGGAGTTGGCGACCGCGATGATCGGCTTGCCGATGTCCTCGCTCGCTACGCCCGAGGCCCGCATAAGGGCGCGGGCGCCCGCCATGTTGCGGCCGTGGGTGACAGTGCGGGACCTCAGCTGGGGCATCGTCTCTCGCTCCTTCGACAGAAAAGACTGATTCCGAGCGTACGCCTCCGGCGCCAGGATCTGGACGGGGTGTCCGGGATCCGGGATCGGGGGCGCCTGCGGCGGGCCTTGTCCCCTGCCCGCCCCTTCCCGTAACCGGGCGCGCCGCCCCGGACCCCGCTCCTCGATCGCCGGAGGGGCTGGATACACGCGGCCGGGGTCAGTCCGTTGTCAGGTAGCGCTGGAGGGTGGGGGCCACCATGGCGATGATCTTTTCCGGGTCCGCCGATGCCAGCGGCTCCGCCTGGATCACGTAGCGCAGTACCGCGATGCCGACCATGTGCGACGCGGCCAGCTCCGCGCGGAAGGTGGCGTCGGGGACGTCCAGCTGGTCCGCGATCCGGTCCAGGAGGCGTCGCAGCAGGAAGACGCGCAGGACCTTCGCCGCCGCCTCGTGGGTCATCGCGGAACGCATGACGGCCAGGAGCGGGGCTCGGGAGACCGGGTTCTCCCACACACCGATGAAATAGCGGGCCAGCCGCTCCCCCAGGCCCTCCGGGCTGCTGCCGAGGATGTCCGGGATCACCAGGGCCGGCTCGAAGGAGACCTCGATCGCGGCGGCGAAGACCTCGTCCTTCGTACCGAAGTAGTGGTGGACCAGCGCCGCGTCCACGCCGGCCGCCTTCGCGATGCCGCGCACCGACGTCTTGTCGTAGCCGCGCTCGGAGAACTCGGTGCGGGCCGCCGCCAGGATGCGGGTGCGGGTGTCGGGGCCGGTGCTCGCCTCGGTGCGGGAGGGGCGGCCGCGGCGTCTGGGGGGCGGGGGCGGGCCCCCGTCGCCCTCGGTCACGGTCGCGGTGTCCGGGCGGCGGGCGACGCGAGGTGCAGCCGGGTGAAGGCCAGCGCCTCGGCCAGGTCGGCCTCGCGTTCCGCGGTGGACATCGCCCGGCGGGTGTTGACCTCGACGACGACGTGGCCGCCGAAGCCGGTCCGGGCCAGCCGCTCCAGGAGCTCCGCGCAGGGCTGGTCGCCCCGGCCGGGCACCAGGTGCTCGTCCTTGCCGGAGCCCTTGCCGTCCGCGAGGTGGACGTGGGCCAGCCGGTCGCCCATCCGGTCCACCATGGCCATCCCGTCCGTGCGGGCGGTCGCGGTGTGCGAGAGGTCCACGGTGAAGTGCCGGTAGTCGTCGTTGGTGACGTCCCAGTCGGGGGCGTACGCGAGCATCTCCCGGTCCCGGTAGCGCCACGGGTACATGTTCTCGACGGCGAACCGCACGTCCGTCTCGTCCGCCATCCGCCAGATCCCGGTGACGAAGTCACGCGCGTACTGCCGCTGCCAGCGGAACGGCGGGTGGACGACCACGGTCGAGGCGCCGAGCTTCTCGGCGGCGGCGCGGGCCCGCTGGAGCTTGACCCAGGGGTCGGTGGACCAGACGCGCTGGGTGATCAGCAGACAGGGGGCGTGAACGGCCAGTATCGGCACCTGGTGGTAGTCCGAGAGCCGGCGCAGCGCCTCGACGTCCTGGCTGACGGGGTCGGTCCAGACCATGACCTCGACGCCGTCGTACCCCAGGCGCGCGGCGATCTCGAAGGCCGTCGCCGTCGACTCCGGATAGACGGACGCCGTCGACAGGGCGACCTTCGCATCCGGGATGCGCACTACTGGTTCAGCCACGCAGACAGCGTACGGGCCCCGGTGCGCGGCGACGGGGGAGCCCGGCTGAAAGTGAGAAGGGCCATGGCCCTCCGGCACCCGAACGCGGCGGCCCTCAGGTCAGGGCCGCCGCGTCCCGCGTCGGGAGGTGGTCCAGGCGGCGCAGGATGACGCCCTCGCGCAGCGCCCAGGGGCAGATCTCCAGCTCCTCGACGCCCAGGAGGTCCATCGCGCCCTCCGCGACCAGTGCCCCGGCCAGCAGCTGTGCGGACCGCCCGTCGGATACGCCGGGGAGCTGGCCGCGCTCCTCGACCGTCATCGCGGCCAGCTTCGGCACCCACTCCTCCAGCGCCTTGCGGCTGAGGGTGCGCTGCACGTACAGCCCCTCGGTGGAGCGGGCGGCGCCGGCGATCCTGGCGAGCTGCTTGAAGGTCTTGGAGGTGGCCACGACATGGTCGGGGCGCCCGAAGCGGGTGAACTCGCCGACGCTGCGGGCGATGCTCGCCCGTACGTGCCGGCGCAGCGCCCGCACCTCCACCGGGTCCGGCGGATCGCCCCGCAGCCAGCCGGCCGTGAGCCGTCCGGCGCCGAGCGGCAGCGACACCGCCGCGTCCGGCTCCTCGTCGATGCCGTACGCGATCTCCAGCGAGCCCCCGCCGATGTCCAGGACCAGCAGCTTGCCCGCCGACCAGCCGAACCAGCGGCGCGCGGCGAGGAAGGTGAGCCGGGCCTCCTCCGCCCCGCTGAGGACGGTGAGGTCGATGCCGGTCTCGTCCCGCACCCGGGCCAGCACGGTGTCGGCGTTGCCCGCCTCCCGTACCGCGGAGGTGGCGAAGGCCAGCACGTCCTCGCAGCCCTTGTCCTCGGCGGCCTGGGCCGCATCCGCGATCGTCGCCACCAGCCGGTCCACGCCGAGCGGGCCGATCGCGCCGTCCTCGTCCAGGAGCTCGGCCAGGCGCAGCTCCGCCTTGTGCGAGTGCGCGGGCAGCGGGCGGGCGCCGGGGTGTGCGTCCACCACCAGCAGATGAACCGTGTTCGACCCCACGTCGAGGACTCCGAGTCTCATACGCAGAACGCTACTGCGGCTGCCGACTTACTCTTGGCGCGTGCCAAAGACGAAAAAGGCGAAGCCGGACAAAGTCACGAAGAAGCAGAAAACGAAGCAGGAGATGCAGCAGCCGCAAGCAAAGGGACCCGAGGGGTCCGACGAGACGGGGATCGACTTCGCGCGGGCCTGGGTGGAGTTTCCGGACCCCGCCGACGACGAACAGGTCTTCCGCTGCGACCTGACCTGGCTGACGTCCAGGTGGAGCTGCATCTTCGGCAGTGGCTGCCAGGGCATCCAGGCCGGTCGCGCGGACGACGGGTGCTGCACGCTGGGCGCCCACTTCTCCGACGAGGACGACGAGAAGCGGGTGGCCGGTCATGTGGCCCGGCTGACCCCCGACCTGTGGCAGTTCCACGACGTGGGTACGGAGTCGGGCTGGGTGCAGACCGACGACGACGGGGAGCGCCAGACGCGGCGCTGGGAGGGTTCGTGCATCTTCCAGAACCGGCCCGGCTTCGCGGCCGGGGCCGGCTGCTCGCTGCACATCCTGGCGCTGCGGGAGGGCAAGGAGCCGCTGGAGACCAAGCCGGACGTGTGCTGGCAGCTGCCGGTGCGGCGGACGTACGACTGGATCGACCGGCCCGACGACACCCGGGTGCTCCAGGTGACGATCGGTGAGTACGACCGCAGGGGCTGGGGGCCCGGGGGCCATGAGCTGCACTGGTGGTGCACCTCGGCGACGTCGGCGCACGGTGCCGGGGAGCCGGTGTACGTGTCCTACCGGCCCGAGCTCACCGAGCTGATGGGCAAGGAGGCGTACGACCGGCTGGTCGTGCTGTGCGAGGAGCGGCTCTCCGCGCTGCTGCCGATGGCGCCGCACCCGGCCGACCCGGTGTAGCCCGCGCGGTTCGCGGGCCGGTCGTTGTCGGGCGCGGGCCGGCCGTTGTCGGGCGCGGGCCGCGGGCCGGCAGGGGCCGTTCCGTCCGTGGTGGTTCAGTTCGCCGGGGGCGGGACGCTCGGGCTCTCTCCCGGGCCGGTCGGGGCCGGCGGACTCGGGGACCCGCTCGGCTCGCCCGGGTCCGTCGGCGTCGTGGTGGGGTCCGTCGGGTCGGGCGTCGGTTCGGTCGGGTCCGGTGTCGGCTCCGTGGGATCCGGTGAGGACGGCGGCGGGTCCGAGGGCACGGGCGGGCGCGGGTGGAGCGAGCCGCTCGGCCGCGGCGGGTGCGAGGGGTGCGGCCGGACGCCCGAGGGGCGCTTCGCGCCGTTGCCGTGAATCGCGACGACCGACCCCGACGGGGTGAGGGCGACCCGTGCCGTCCAGGGCGAAGCCGGCTCGCGCCCGTGGTCGACGAGGACGCGGATCGTGACGCTGCCGCCCGCCGCGAGCTTCCCGGAGGAGCTGCTGAGGCGCAGCCAGGACGCGGCGGTGCGGGCCGACCAGGCGACGGGGCCGGCTTTCGACGCGGTCAGGGTGATCATCGTCGTGGAGCCGGAGGGGCGCGCCTCGACGGTGAGCCCGCCCGTGCGGTGCCGTCCCCTGTCCGGGCCCGCCTGGGTGTCCACGCTGATGACCTCCGCCGAGACGTCCGGGAGGCCCTCGTCGGTGAAACGGGGGCCGGACTCGGGGGTGGCGTTGCCCGCGTTCTCGTAGCGCCCGTACGGGTCGCCGCCGCGGCTGCCGTCCGTCTCGGTCGCGGTGACCGCGGAGCCGTCGTGCCCCTCGCCGGTGAGGGGTGCGCCCCGGTAGGCGGACCACAGGGCGATGACCGGGGCCGCGACGACCGTGGCGACCACCGTGGTCGTCATGACCCTCGACCGCAGCCGGTCCCGGCGCGCGGCGTGGTCCTTGGGGTCCATCGGGAAGCCCGCCCGGTCGAACCGCGGAGTGGCGGACCGATTCTTCTGGGTCTTCTGGGCATGGATCATGGCCACGTACGCGGACGGGCGCGGTGCCTCGACGACCGCCAGCGCGGCGGCCGGGGTGACGGCCGCCCCCGGCCACGGGCCCTCGGCATCGGCCCGCTCGGCGGCGCGACGGCAGCGGGGGCAGTCGTCCACGTGCCGCACGAGCTCGCGGCGCAGGGGGGCGGAGAGCAGCAGGCGCCGGTCTCCGGTGAGCCTGCCCGCCGCGGGGCAGCCGCCCGACTCGACGACGGCGAGCGCGGCCCTGGTCCGCTCGACCTCGCAGGCGGCCGCGGCCAGGAGCTCCCTGGCGGCGGCGGTCTCCAGGCCCAGGACCGCGGCGACCGCGACCGGGGTGAGCCGGTGCCGTACCGCGAGCTCCAGCGCCTCCCGCTGTTCGGGGGTGGTGCCCGCGGCCTCGGGCCAGGCGAGCTGGGCCAGCTCGCGGCGGTGCGCCTCGGCGGCGGCGGGGGTCTCCGGGGCGGGCGCGGAGTGCGGCGGCGCGGACCGGGGCGGCGCGGTGGCGGTCTTCGGTGTGTGGGCGGCCACCGGAGGCGGGGGCGTACGCCGTCCTGCGCGCACCGACTGCACCGGCTTCCCGCGCTGCCCGACCGCCAGTGTCCGGTCGTGCCGGCGGTGGGCCTGGCGGCCCTGCTTCTGTTCGGTGAGCCTGCGCAGGCACGTCCACCTGGCCAGCGCGTACAGCCAGGTCTTGCGTTCCTCCTCGTCCGAGGGACACCGTCCGCCCTGCCGTTCCGCCAGGGCGAGCACACCGCCGAGCGCGTCGGTGGCGGCGTCGTGGTCGCAGAGGACGGAGAGGCAGTAGGTGAACAGGCCGTCCAGATGCGGTTCGTAACGGGCAGGAGGCTTCTTCGGTGAAGAGTGGGGCGCACGGTGCTGCGTCCGGTGTGCGCCGGGGGGGCTCGCGGGTGTCTCCAGCCTGCTGCTCGTCACCTTGCGACCGTAGGCAGGACGGGGCGTGCCCCTGGCGCCCCTTGCGTAGATTTAACCCTTTCGGGTGAACGTATCGCGTAAAAGCGGCCGGGATCGGACGCGGCTGGACGGGACCGGGCCGGACCGGACGGGGCGTGCGGGGGCGTGCGCTCCCCTCGCCGCACCGCGCCGGACGGCACTGTCCGAGGTCACCTATACGGTGGCGCCATGGCCACCCGTACGAAATCCGCGAAGGACCGGCCGTCCTACCGCTGCACCGAGTGCGGCTGGACGACCGCCAAGTGGCTCGGCCGCTGCCCCGAGTGCCAGGCGTGGGGGACGGTCGAGGAGTTCGGCGGCGCCCCCGCGGTCCGCACCACGGCGGCCGGCCGCGTCTCCACCGCCGCGCTGCCGATCGGCCAGGTCGACAGCCGGCAGGCCACCGCCCGCTCGACCGGCGTCGGCGAGCTGGACCGGGTGCTGGGCGGCGGCCTCGTGCCCGGTGCCGTCGTGCTGCTGGCGGGCGAGCCGGGCGTGGGCAAGTCCACCCTGCTGCTGGACGTGGCGGCCAAGGCGGCGAGCGACGAGCACCGCACGCTCTACGTCACCGCGGAGGAGTCCGCGAGCCAGGTCCGGATGCGCGCCGACCGGATCCGGGCGATCAACGACCATCTGTACCTGGCCGCCGAGACCGACCTGTCCGCGGTCCTCGGTCATCTGGACGCGGTCAAGCCGTCCCTGCTCGTCCTGGACTCCGTGCAGACCGTGGCCTCTCCCGAGATCGAGGGCGCGCCCGGCGGCATGGCGCAGGTCCGCGAGGTCGCCGGGGCGCTGATCCGTGCCTCCAAGGAGCGCGGCATGGCGACCCTGCTAGTCGGCCACGTCACCAAGGACGGGGCGATCGCCGGGCCCCGGCTGCTGGAGCACCTCGTCGACGTGGTGCTGTCCTTCGAGGGCGACCGCCATGCCCGGCTCCGGCTCGTCCGCGGCGTGAAGAACCGCTACGGCGCGACCGACGAGGTCGGCTGCTTCGAGCTCCACGACGAGGGCATCACCGGCCTCGCCGATCCCTCCGGCCTCTTCCTCACCCGGCGTGACGAACCCGTGCCCGGCACCTGCCTGACCGTCACCCTCGAAGGCAAGCGCCCCCTGGTCGCGGAGGTGCAGGCGCTCACGGTCGACTCGCAGATCCCCTCGCCCCGGCGCACCACCTCGGGTCTTGAGACGTCAAGGGTGTCGATGATGCTGGCCGTACTGGAGCAGCGCGGCCGGATCAGCGCGCTCGGAAAGCGGGACATCTACAGCGCCACGGTCGGCGGCGTGAAGCTCACCGAGCCCGCCGCGGACCTGGCGATCGCACTGGCCCTGGCCAGCGCGGCGAGTGACACACCGCTGCCCAAGAATCTTGTGGCGATCGGTGAGGTGGGGCTCGCGGGCGAGGTCAGAAGGGTCACCGGGGTCCAGCGCAGACTGGCCGAGGCACACCGTCTGGGCTTCACACACGCGCTGGTGCCGACCGATCCGGGGAAGGTCCCGGCCGGTATGAAGGTCACGGAAGTCGCCAACATGGGCGACGCGCTGAGAGTCCTCCCGCGCCGGTCTCGTACACAGGCCCCGCAGGAGGACGGCGCACGCCGGTAGACTTTGCCCTGGTCTCGCCCGTCCGTACGAACGGTACGAGGGACGTGGGGTGTTTCGTTCGGATCGTGCCCGACCCGGACGAGAGGCCCCGAGGGCACCGCAAACCTGTGACCGGAGGAGTGCAGTGGCAGCCAGCGACCGGGCAGCATCGCCCGGAAAGTCCGGCCAAGGCACCGGTAACGAGGCGCTGATGCGCGCCTCGTTGAGTGCCGTCGCGCCCGGAATGGCCCTGCGGGACGGCCTGGAGCGCATTCTCCGCGGCAACACCGGCGGGCTGATCGTGCTCGGCATGGACAGGATCGTCGAGTCGATGTGCACCGGCGGCTTCGTGCTGGACGTGGAATTCACCGCGACCCGGCTGCGAGAGCTGGCCAAGCTCGACGGGGCGTTGATCCTCGACAAGGACATGACCAAGATCCTGCGTGCCGGCGTGCAGCTGGTCCCGGACGCGTCGATCCCCACCGAGGAGACCGGCACCCGCCACCGCACGGCGGACCGGGTCTCCAGGCAGTGCAATTTCCCGGTGGTCTCGGTCTCGCAGTCGATGCACCTCATCGCGCTGTACGTGCACGGGCAGCGCCGGGTCCTGGAGGAGTCCGCCGCGATCCTCTCGCGCGCCAACCAGGCCCTCGCCACCCTGGAGCGGTACAAGCTCCGGCTGGACGAGGTCGCCGGCACGCTCTCCGCCCTGGAGATCGAGGACCTGGTGACCGTCCGGGACGTGACGGCGGTCGCGCAGCGCCTCGAGATGGTGCGCCGGATCGCGACCGAGATCGCGGAGTACGTGGTCGAGCTCGGGACCGACGGGCGGCTCCTCTCGCTCCAGCTCGACGAGTTGATCGCGGGCGTGGAGCCGGAGCGCGAGCTGGTCGTGCGCGACTACGTGCCGGAGCCGACCGCCAAGCGGTCGCGCACCGTGGCGGAGGCGCTCACCGAGCTGGACGCGCTGTCCCACACCGAGCTGCTCGAACTGCCCGTCGTGGCGAGGGCGCTGGGTTACAGCGGCTCCCCCGAGACGCTGGATTCGGCGGTCTCGCCGCGCGGTTTCCGGCTGCTGGCGAAGGTGCCCCGGCTGCCCGGGGCGATCATCGACCGGCTGGTGGAGCACTTCGGCGGTCTGCAGAAGCTGCTCGCGGCGAGCGTGGACGATCTCCAGACGGTGGACGGGGTCGGCGAGGCGCGGGCGCGCAGTGTGCGCGAGGGCCTGTCGCGGCTGGCCGAGTCGTCGATCCTCGAACGGTACGTGTAGCGGTACGCGGACGGGGCGGGGGCGTACGCCCCCGCCCCGTCCACAAGCCCCCGGCCGAGTCCGTGGGCCCCACGTCAGTCCGTCGTCAGTGCTCCGTCAGTCCTTCGCGAGGACGAACGAGGCGCGCTGCACGGGCTCGCCCGGTGCCTTGGCCTCGACCAGGTACGTGCCGGGCCCGGCGTTCCCCGGGGGCGGCGTCGCACACTTCGGGGCGCTCTTTGCGCGGTTCCACTCCACGGTGTGCACGACGGTCGCGCCCGCCGGGACCTTCAGCAGTACGGCGGCCGCCTCGCGCGGGCAGTCCTTGGAGGACCACACCTCGTTGTCGTCGCCGCCCGCCTCGGTGATGGTGAGCACCGCGCTCTTCGGGCCGAGGTCGGCCTTGCAGGTGGTGGAGGAGGTGTTCTTGGCGATCAGCCGGAACTTCGGCTTCTCGCCGGGTGCGTAGCTCACGTCGCTCTTGAGGGTCAACTGCAGGGAGCCGGCGGTGCAGTCGGGGACGGAGGAGCCGGCCGGCAGCCGCTGCCCCGCACTCCCGCCGCTGCCGCCCGAACCGGAGCCCGAGCCACCGTCCGGACCGCTGCCGGAGTCGCCTTCGGAGCCTGAACCGGCGCTTCCCGAGCTGCCGTTGGCGCCGTTCGAGCCGCCGGAACCGGAGCCGGAGCCGCCGCTGCCGTCGCCTCCGCCGGAGGCGCCCGACTCGTCGCGTCCGCCCGGCTGTTCACTGATGGCGGGGCCGGAGCCCGAGGGCCCCGGCGTGATCGCGTCGGTGGGACCGGAGCCGGGGCCCCTGGAGTCGTCGTGGTTCCCCTTGCCGTCACGGGAGGTGACTGCCCATACGACCAGCAACGCGAGCAGCGCGATCAGCGTCGCCGCTACTGCCCTCCGTCGCCAGTAAATGGTGGAGGGAAGCGGCCCGATCGGATTACGCAAAGATCCCACGGCGCAAACTGTACGAGAGATCCGCCCCAACTCCCGCCCCACCCGCCGCCCTGATCCCCAAGTTTTGCGGATCATCATCCCGGGAGGGCCCGCCCGCAACCCCTGGCACCCTCCGTGCGGCCAGTTGCCGCAACCGGCGCCGGGGTGTGCGGCCAGTTGCCGGACCGGAGGTCAGGCGGCGCGGGGACAGACGGGTGGCACTATCACTCCAAGGGCTCTTATGAGGGGCGACACCCCCGTGCGCGGGTCCGTCGTCTGCCCTTCCGTGCCAGGATCGGACGTGCGATGACTGCCACCACAGCGACACAGACGCCCCCCGCATCCCTCCACACCCCCGTCATCGGGTGGTTCGACCAGCACGCCCGCGATCTGCCCTGGCGCCGCCCCGAAGCGGGCGCCTGGGGTGTGATGGTGAGCGAGTTCATGCTGCAGCAGACCCCCGTCAACCGGGTGCTCCCGGTCTACGAACAGTGGCTGGCCCGCTGGCCGCGCCCCGCCGACCTCGCGGCCGACCCTCCCGGCGAGGCGGTCCGCGCCTGGGGCCGGCTCGGTTACCCCCGGCGAGCGCTGCGGCTGCACGGGGCCGCCCAGGCAATAACGGAACGGCACGGCGGCGACGTACCGAGCGAGCACGCCCAGCTGCTCGCGCTGCCAGGCATCGGTGAGTACACGGCGGCGGCCGTGGCCTCGTTCGCCTACCGGCAGCGGCACGCCGTCCTCGACACCAACGTCCGCCGGGTCTTCGCACGGGCGGCGACCGGCATCCAGTACCCGCCGAACGCGACCACCGCCGCCGAGCGCAAGCTCGCCCGCGCGCTGCTGCCGGAGGAGGACGAGCGGGCGGCGCGGTGGGCCGCCGCGACGATGGAGCTCGGCGCCCTCGTCTGCACCGCGAAGAACGAGGACTGCACGCGCTGCCCGATCGCGGAGCAGTGCGCCTGGCGGCTGGCCGGGAAGCCCGCGCACCAGGGGCCGCCGCGCCGCGGCCAGACGTACGCCGGTACCGACCGGCAGGTGCGCGGACGGCTGCTCGCCGTGCTGCGCGAGGCGGTGACGCCGGTGCCGCAGTCGGCGCTGGACGCCGTGTGGGACGAGCCGGTGCAGCGTGCCCGCGCCCTGGACGGGCTGGTCGCCGACGGCCTCGTGGAACCGCTGGCCGGCGGCCAGTACCGGCTGCCGCTGACCTGACGGCCGGGCGGGGCCCGTCCCCGCCCGGCCCGGGTGAGCCACCGCACCCGGGCCCCCTTGCCCCACTCCTCCTGCGCTGTTACACAACCGATGGGCAGCCGTGCGTCGGCGTATGGCTGCTCCGCACAGCCTCGTGACAACCGCTCCGTAGCGTCACCGACGTCAGCCCGACGACCAGGCGGCTGGCAGCGGTTCACGGGGTTCCACGGGGATGGAGGCGGTTGTAATGGCGCAGGGCGAGGTGCTCGGCTTCGAGGAGTACGTGCGTACCCGGCAGGATGCGCTGCTGCGCAGCGCACGCCGGCTGGTCCCCGATCCCGTGGACGCACAGGACCTGCTGCAGACCGCCCTGGCCCGCACCTACCGCCGCTGGGACGGCATCGCCGACAAGTCCCTCGCCGACGCCTATCTGCGCCGCGTCATGATCAACACCCGGACCGAGTGGTGGCGGGCCCGCCGGCTGGACGAGGTCCCCACCGAGCAGCTCCCCGACGCCAGCATCGAGGACGGCACCGAGCAGCGTGCCGACCGCGCCCTGCTGATGGACGTCCTGGGCGTGCTGGCTCCCAAGCAGCGCAGCGTCGTCGTGCTGCGACACTGGGAGCAGATGAGCACGGAGGAGACGGCCGCGGCGCTGGGTATGTCGGCCGGTACGGTGAAGAGCACGCTGCACCGTGCGCTGGCGCGGCTGCGCCAGGAGCTGGAGAGCAGGGAAGAGGCGGCCAGGGAGGCCCGGATCCGCGAGGACCGGGAGCACCGGCCGGCCGTCCGTGCCGCGTCGGCCACCGCTCCGGTACGGGCCAGGAGCGCGGCGCAGGGGATCGGGCGTCATGACGAGCGGGGGCGGGAGCGGTGCGCGGCCTGACAGGCAGCGGTGGCGGCGGCGGCGCGAGCGGCGACGCGGTCACCGACGGGGGAAGCGGCAACAGAACCGGTGGCGGCGGACGGCACCTGACCCGGTGGGCGGCGAGCAGTACGGCTCTGGCCGGGCTCGCCGTCATCGGGCTGTTCGCCGTCAGCTGCTCGACGGGGGGCACCGGCACCCGCGACGAGGGACCTGCGGGCACCCAGCCGGTCGCGCAGATCACGCCGACCGCCGCGGCGCCGTCCAAGGCGCGGCCCACCCCCCGGGTCGATGCCGTGGCCCTGCTCAAGGCGGACACCAGGGTGAGCGAACGGGTCCGGACGGACCTGAAGCCCTGTACCGGTGACGAGTACCCGGTGGACACCTCGTACGGGAAGCTGACCGGCGGCCCCGGCGCCGACGTGGTCGTGAACGTGATGACCTGCGGCGATTCGGTGGGCGTCGGCACCTACGTGTACCGGCCGCGCGCCAACGGCACGTACGAGAACGTGTTCACCACCGAGCAGCCGGCGGTCTACGGGACCATCGACCGAGGTGACCTGGTGGTGACGACCCAGGTCTACGGGAAGAAGGACTCGGTCGCCTATCCCTCGGGCGAGGAAGTGATCACGTACCACTGGGCGAACACGCGGTTCAGCGAGGAGGACCGGGTGCACAACGACTTCAACCGAGCCGTAGGTGCCGGGGAAGGGGACTTCCCGGAGCCCACGGAACCGACGAAGAACTGAGAGCTTTCCGATGGCCGAGACACATGTCCTGTTCGTCGAGGACGACGACGTCATCCGCGAGGCCACCCAGCTGGCGCTGGAGCGGGACGGCTTCGTGGTCACCGCGATGCCCGACGGGCTCCGGGGCCTGGAGGCGTTCCGGGCCGACCGGCCCGACATCGCCCTGCTCGACGTGATGGTGCCGGGACTGGACGGGGTGAGCCTGTGCCGCCGCATCCGGGACGAGTCGACGGTTCCCGTGATCATGCTGTCGGCCCGTGCCGATTCGATCGATGTGGTGCTCGGCCTGGAGGCCGGCGCCGACGACTACGTCACCAAGCCCTTCGACGGCGCGGTGCTCGTCGCCCGGATCCGCGCGGTGCTGCGCCGTTTCGGCCACGCCTCGGGCGGCGGCCCCGGCGGCGCGGCCGGGGCGGACACCGGGCCGGAGGGCGGGGTGCTGGTCTTCGGTGACCTGGAGGTCGACACCGAGGGCATGGAGGTGCGCAGGGCCGGCGAGCAGGTGGGCCTGACGCCGACCGAGATGCGGCTGCTGCTGGAGTTCTCGTCCGCGCCCGGCACGGTGCTCTCCCGCGACAAGCTGCTGGAGCGGGTCTGGGACTACGGCTGGGGCGGGGACACCCGGGTCGTGGACGTCCATGTGCAGCGGCTGCGCACGAAGATCGGCCAGGACCGGATCGAGACGGTCCGCGGCTTCGGCTACAAGCTCAGGGCATGAGGCGGCCGTCCCTGCGGACGAGTGTCCGCTGGAAGATCAGCATCGCGATCGCCGCGGTCGGCGCGTTGATCGCGGTCGCACTGAGCCTGGTCGTGCACAACGCCGCCAGGGTCTCGATGCTGGAGAACGCCCGCGAGGTCCAGCTGGAGCGGCTGACCTACGCCCAGCTGCTCTACGAGGCGACGAAGACGAAGAAGGCCGACCCACGCTTCGGCGCGAAGATCAACGATCCGACGATGCCGAAGAGCCTGCGGCAGGAGACCCGGAAGAACCGGCGTGCCACACATGTGGAGGACGGCGGCGGGGTGCCGGACGTCTGGGCGGCCGTGCCGCTGCCCGGCGGCGACGTGCTCTCGCTGCACACCCGCTTCGCGGACCGCTCCACCACGATCATGGGCGACCTCGACCGGGCCCTGATCATCGGTTCGGTCTCGGTGGTCTTCGGCGGCTGCGCGCTGGGCGTCCTGATCGGCGGCCAGCTGTCGCGCCGGCTGCGCAAGGCGGCGGCCGCGGCCGGGAAGGTCGCGCAGGGCAATACGGAGGTCCGGGTCCGGGAGGCCGTCGGCGGCGTCGTCCAGGACGAGACCGATGAGCTGGCCGGTGCGGTGGACGCGCTGACGGACGCGCTGAACGAGCGGATCGAGGCCGAACGCCGGGTCACCGCGGACATCGCGCACGAGCTGCGCACCCCGGTGACGGGGCTGCTGACGGCGGCCGAGCTGCTGCCGCCGGGCCGCCCCACGGAGCTCGTACGGGACCGGGCGCAGGCGATGCGCACGCTGGTCGAGGACGTGCTGGAGGTGGCCCGGCTGGACAGCGCCTCGGAGCGGGCCGAGCTGCAGGAGGTCGCGCTGGGGGACTTCGTGAGCCGCCGGATCGCGCTGCTGGATCCGGACGTGCGGGTGCAGGTGGTCCACGAGTCGTGGGTCAGCACCGATCCGCGCCGCCTCGAACGCATCCTGGGCAATCTGCTGGGCAACGCCGCCAAGCACGGGTCCACCCCGGTGGAGGTCACGGTCGAGGGCCGGGTGGTCCGCGTCCGCGATCACGGTGCGGGGTTCCCGGAGGCGCTGCTGCGTGAGGGGCCGAGCCGGTTCCGTACCGGATCGACCGACCGGGCGGGTCACGGCCACGGGCTGGGGCTGACGATCGCGGCCGGTCAGGCGCGGGTGCTCGGCGCCCGGCTGACCTTCCGCAACGCCGCCCCCGAGGGCGCGGCCCCGGGTGTGGGCGGGGCGATCGCCGTGCTGTGGCTGCCCGAGCACGCGCCGACCGACACCGGCAGCTACCCGATGCTCCAGTTCGCCGAGCAGCGCGGCGCCAGGCCGAACGGCAGGACGGCCGCGGGCAGCGGCAAGGACGTCGGCCCCGGCTCCTCGGAGAGCTGAGCGGACCGAGCGGGCGGCACAGCGGGCGGTACGGGGACGGCCGCACGGACCCGGCCACGGGAAGGCCCCCGGGGCGCACGCGGAAATCGCGCGCCCCGGGGGCCTCTGCCGTACGGCTACGGCTACGGCTACGGCTACACCATGCTGTCGGCCGGCTCGGGGGCCGCGCCGCGCAGCGGGACCTCCTTGACGAACAGCGCCGCCACCAGGGCGACCAGTCCGACCGAGGCGCCGACCAGGAAGGCGATGTGCGTGCCGGACGACACCGCGAACTCGTACGCGTCACGCACCGGCACCGGAAGCTTCGCCAGACTCGCCGCGTCCAGCTGGGCGGAGTGCGCGGTGGCTCCGCCGCCACCGCGGGCGGCCATCTCGTCCTGGACCCGGCCGGTGAACAGGGCGCCCATGATGGCGACGCCGAAGGAGCTGCCGAGCGTACGGAACAGGGTGGTGGCGGACGAGGCGACACCCATGTCCTTCAGCTCGACGCTGTTCTGCGCGACGAGCATCGTGATCTGCATCAGGAAGCCCATGCCGGCGCCGAGCACCGCCATGTAGATGCCCGAGGTGAGGCGGGTGGTGCCGGTGTCCATCGTCGAGAGCAGGAAGAGTCCGGCCACCATCAGGATCGAGCCGACGATCGGGAAGATCTTGTACCGGCCGCTGCTGGTGGTGACGCGCCCGGCGATCAGCGAGACGACCATCATCGAGAGCAGCATCGGCAGGAGCAGCAGTCCGGAGTTGGTCGCGGACGCGCCCTGGACGGACTGCTGGAACAGCGGCAGGAACAGCACCGCGCCGAACATGACGAAGCCCGCCATGAAGCCGACCACGGACATCAGCGTGAAGTTCAGGTTGCGGAAGATGTGCAGCGGGATCATCGGCTCGGCGGCCTTCGTCTCGACGAAGACGAAACCGGCCAGCGAGGCGACGCCGATCGCGATGAGCTCCATGATCACGGCGGAGTTCCAGTCGTACTGGGAACCGCCCCACGTGGTCACCAGGACGATCGCGGTGATGCCGACCGTCAGCAGCACGGCTCCGAGGTAGTCGACCTTCGCCTTCCGCTTCTCCCGCTTGGGGAGGTGCAGCACGGCGGTGACCATGGCCAGGGCGACGATGCCCAGCGGCAGGTTGATGTAGAAGGCCCAGCGCCAGCCGAGGTGGTCGGTGATGGTGCCGCCGACCAGCGGTCCGCCGATCATCGCGATCGCCATGACGCCGGCCATCATGCCCTGGTACTTGCCACGCTCGCGGGGCGGCACCAGGTCACCGATGATCGCCATGACGCCGACCATCAGACCGCCGGCGCCGAGCCCCTGGATCGCGCGGAAGCCGATCAGCTGGCTCATGTCCTGGGACATGCCGCTGAGGACCGAGCCGACCAGGAAGATCACGATGGACGTCAGGAACATGCCCTTGCGCCCGTACATGTCACCGAGTTTGCCCCAGATGGGCGTGGAGGCCGCGGTGGCGAGGGTGTACGCGGTCACCACCCAGGACAGATGTTCCAGTCCGCCGAGGTCTCCGACGATCGTGGGCATCGCGGTGCCGACGATCAGGTTGTCGAGCATGGCCAGCAGCATGGCGATCATCAGGGCGCCGATCACCACCCGCACACTGCGCTGCTGCGGCTCACCCTTCGGCGCGCGTTTCGGCTTGCCGCCGGCCGCCTTCCCGTCCGTCGCCGTCTTCAGATCCGACATCTTCCCCAACTCCCCTGATCCCCTGCTCACCGGACCCTTACTTGCCGCCCGGCTAGTTGACTACACTGGGGGAAAGTACCCCCGCAACTAGCCGGGCGTCAAGTAAGTATGGGGAGAGCACCATGAGCAGCACGCCGCAGCCGCGCCGGGGCAACACCCGCCAGCGCATCCAGGACGTCGCTCTGGATCTCTTCGCCGAGCAGGGCTACGAGAAGACCTCCCTGCGGGAGATCTCCGAGAAGCTGGACGTCACCAAAGCCGCCCTCTACTACCACTTCAAAACCAAGGAGGACATCCTCGTCAGCATCTTCGAGGACCTCAACCGGCCCGTCGAGGACCTGATCGTCTGGGGCCGGGGGCAGCCGCACACCCTGGAGACGAAGAAGGAGATCCTGGCGCGCTACAGCGAGGCGCTGACCACCGCCGCCCCGCTCTTCCGCTTCATGCAGGAGAACCAGGCGACCGTGCGCGACCTGAGCATCGGCGTGACGATCAAGGACCGGATCCTGGCACTCGTCGGCCTGATCAAGGATCCCGAGGCGCCGATCATCGACCAGGTGCGGTGCTTCAGCGCGCTCTTCACGATGCACGCCGGCATGTTCGCCCTCAAAGACGTCGACGGCGACCCCGAGGACAAGCGCAAGGCCGTCCTGGAGGTCGCCGTCGATCTGGTGACTCAGGCGCACGACCCGGGTGCCGCGAGGTAGCGGACCGGGTCGCGGGCGGATCAGACCGTGACACCCACCTTGTGCAGGTAGTTGACCGGGTTGATCGCGGAACCGTAGTTCGGGGTGTTACGGATCTCGAAGTGCAGGTGCGGGCCGCTGGAGTTGCCGGTGTTGCCGGAGAGGGCGATCTTCTGCCCCTTCTTCACGTGCTGGCCGACGTGCACGTCGATCTTCGAGAGGTGCGCGTACTGCGAGTAGCGGCCGTCGCTGTGCTTGATCACGACGGCGTTGCCGTACGCGGGGCCGTCACCGGCGCCGTTTCCGCCGGTCTTCACCACGGTGCCCTTGTGCGCGGCCTCGACCTTGGTGCCGATCGGCACGGCGAAGTCCTGGCCGGAGTGCTTGTGGGCCCAGCGGCTGCCGTCGGTGCCGTAGCTCGCGCTCAGCTCGTAGTGGTGGACCGGGGTCTCCCAGCGCAGCTTCTTGGCGGCCTTCTTGGCCGCCTTCTTCTTGGCCTCGGCCTTCTTCTTGGCTGCCGCCGCCTTCTTCTTCGCCGCGTCGGCCTTCTTCTCGGCCGCGTGCTTGGCCGCCTTGCCCTGCGCGGTCGCCTGCTTGGCGACCGAGTCGGCGGTGGTGGTGCTCGTCAGGTTCGCGGTACCGGCGGTTCCGGTCGTGCCGGCCGCGAACGCAGCGCCCGCACCGAGAACCATCGACGTACCGAGACCGGCCGCCACCACGGCGCCGCGCACACGGGAAGCGGACGGGCGGTGGGAGTGCTTGAACGTAACGCGCTTCGACATAAGCGGAAAACCTCCGGGGAAGACTGGACCCGGCGTTCCTGCCGGGCTGGCCATCCCTTGGTAACCCGCCACCCCGCCGGTGCTCAAACCCCCCATCTACGAAGAAAAGCCGTAGGCGGAGCCCCGGGAATTCACTTCTGCGGGTCCCGGGCCGGGCTCCTCCCGGGCGGTCGAATCTCTTCGCCGGGAGACGTTTAACCCCAGTTCCAAACCGCCCTTATCGGACATGACCCCATTATGGGGGCACTTCATCCCGTAGCCCCCAAGGTCCCGCCGGACGCAGGGCCGAAGGTCCCTCCGGCGATCATGACGCCCGCTCCTAAGCCGGCTAGTAGGCCTCGAAAGGGCTGTGCGCCTTGTCACCGCCGGTGGGACCAAAGGCCGTCCGATTCGGGACCTTCGGCGGACAACCTGGCTACGCTGGCACGGCGAAAACCGATCGGCTCCCGGGGGGACGGCACATGACCGGCAACAGCGCAGGTACGGGCGGCGCGGGTACGGGCGGAAACAACGGCAACGGCGCCCGGGGCACGGGACGCCACGACGGCATCGAGCTCGCCGACGCCGTCGAGTCGGTCCGCAACCAGCTCATCGAGGCCGCCACCCGTGGCACGGGCCGCCCGCTGGCCTTCGAGGTCGGTGACATCCAGATGGAGTTCACCCTCGAACTCCGCAAGGAGGTCAAGGGCTCCGCCCGGGTGAAGGCCTGGGTGGTGGAGGCGGGGGCCGACGCGGGCCGCGCCACCGGCCACACCCACAAGGTCGCCTTCACCCTGAAACCACGCGATGTCACGACCGGCGAGGCCTGGCAGATCGGCAACGAGGCCGACGGCAGTACCGAACGGTTCGGCCAGGGGCGGTCCCGGCAGTGACAGTCCTGCTGCCCGCGGACCGCACCGTCGTGGTCCTGGGCGCCGGTTCCGTCCAGGGCAGCGGTGTCCTGCTCACCGACCGGCTGGTGCTGACGTGCGCCCACGTCGTCAAGGGCGGCGGTCGCTGCTCCGTCGCGCACCCGGGCCTCGCCGGACACACGGACTCGGCCGTCGTCTGGATCGACCACGGCCTCGACGCCGCCCTCGTCCGGACGACGGCCCCGCTGCTCCCGGCCGAACCGGTACGGCTCGGCGTCCTGCACAGCAGCCAGGCGCTCACCGGCTGCGAGATCACCGGCTTCCCCGACGCGCAGCGCCACGGCCCCGGCGAGCACCTGGAGGCCGACCAGTACACGGCCACCGTGCTGCCCATGGCGGGCCGGCCGCGCGACGTGCTCGTCCTGGAGCTCGACGGCCCGCCGCCCGCCGGGTCCGACCGCGAGCCGCCCGCGCTGCGCGGGCTCTCCGGCGGACCGGTCTTCGCCGGCAGCGTCCTGCTCGGCATCGCCCGGCAGATCCCGCCCCGGCGCGGGGGCCGCCGGGTGGAATGCGTACCGCTCGGTCCGCTCCTGGCCTCCGAGCCCTTCCGGCTGGTCTACCGCCAGAGCGGCGCCGAGCCCCACCACGAACAGGTCCACGGGCACTTCCCCAAGGACCTGCGCTACGAGGAGGAGTACGCGGCCGCGCTCGGCGCCGCGTACCGGCGCACCAAGATCTTCGGGCTGGACGAGCTCGGCCGGCACGACTCCGAATGGGACCTCGACACCGCCTACCTCAGCCTGGAGGCACAGCCGCGCGACCACTCGGGACCGCCCGACGAGCCCCGCCCAGTGCCCCAACGCGTCGACGCACTGCTCGCCGAGCGCCCACGGGTGCTGCTGCGGGGCGACGCGGGCGCCGGGAAGACCACCCTGGTCTGGTGGCTCGCGGCACACGCCGCCGCCGGCACCCTCGGGCCGAAGCTGACGGCGCTGAACGGACTGGTGCCCTTCGTCGTCCCGCTGCGCACCCTGCGGGCGCGGGGCGGCGCCTTCCCGTCCGTCGGGCAGCTGGCGGCCGCCGCCTCGACGGCAGTCGACGACCCGCCGGAGGGCTGGACCGGGCGCGTCCTGGAGGCCGGGCGCGGGCTGCTGCTCGTGGACGGCCTGGACGAGGTCACGCCGGACGACCGCGAGGCCGCGTACGACTGGCTGTCGCGGCTGCTGCGCCGCTACCCGGCGACCCGCTGCGTGGCGACCGTGCGCCCGCACGCGGTGGAGCCGGACTGGCTGGCTTCCGAGGGCTTCGAGGAGCTGCGGCTGCTGCCGATGCGGAACGAGGACATCGCGGCCTTCGTCGCGGCCTGGCACCGGGCGGCCCGGCTCGACGACCCGGACCACGCGGCCCTGGCCGAGCTGGAACGCGATCTGACCCGGCAGTTCGACACCAACTCCACCCTGAGCAACCTGGCCCGCACCCCGCTGCTGTGCGCCGTGATCTGCGCCCTGCACCGGCGGCGCCAGGGCCTCCTGCCGGAGACCCGCTGGAGCCTGTACGACGCCGCGCTCGCCATGCTGCTCGGCAACCGCGACAGGCGGCGCAGGATCGACGCCCCCGAGGGCATCACGATGAACGTGGACGAGCAGGCCCAGCTCCTCCAGCGCATCGCGATCTGGCTGGTGCGGGGCGGCCAGTCGGAGCTGGACCGCGACCAGGCGCTGCACCAGCTGGAGCAGGCGCTGCGGGGGATGGAGCAGGTCCGGCGCCAGGGCTCGGCGCAGGAGATCCTGACCCATCTGCTCAACCGCAGCGGCGTCCTCCAGGAGCGGGCCGACGGCGTCTACCAGTTCGCCCACCGGACCTTCCAGGACTTCCTCGCGGCGAAGGAGTTCGTCGAGGGCGGTCATCTGCACGAGCTGATCGGCCGGGCGGACTCCCAGCAGTGGCAGGACGTCATCCTGCTGTCCGCCGGGCACTGCGGCCGCCGCGAGCACCCTGTACTGATCAACGGCCTGCTGGACACAGGGGTGCGCGCGGAGGGCGGCGTCAGCCGGGCCGAGCTCCACGTCCTGGCCGCATTGTGCGCACAGCACGCGACCTGGCTCGACGACACGACGCGCGACCGGGTCTCCGATGCCGTGTCCGCACTGTTCCCGCCCGGCTCCTTCGCGGAGATCCACCTTCTCGCCCGGCTGGGTCCGGCCGGGCTGCACCATCTCCCCGATCCGTCGGAGCCCCGGCTCAAGGGCATCCACCGCATCGCGAACCTGATCGCAGAGGTCGGTGGTGCGGATGCCGTCCCGTACGCCCGCCGGTGGGCACTCGCCCACCCCGAGCTCGAAGCAGAGTTCCGGGAAGCCTGGGCAAGGTACCCGGCGGCCCTCTACGCGGAGCAGGTCCTCGCCACGATGGAACTCCGGCACCGGAGGCTGAACGTCGGCTCACTGGACCAGTTGGCGGCGCTGCGCCATCTCCCGGCCGTCACGGAACTGAGGATCACTGGGGAGCTCTCCTCGGCCGAGCTCGGGACCGGCCTGCGCGGCAGGCCGTGGAGCGAGCTCACCATCCAGGGGAACACCGCGCTGACGGAGCTGTCCTTCCTGGCCGACGCTGCCGGAACGCTGACCGAGCTGACGCTCGGGGACTGCCCACAAGTCCGGGACCTCGGCCCGCTCGGCGGGCTTCGGGAGCTGAAACGGCTCCGGCTGGACATGAGTCACCTGCCGCCCGCCGCTCTGTACGCCACGGCCGGGAACGGGCTGTCCCTGCTGTCCCTCGACTGCCTCTCGGCACACAGGCTGAGTGAGGTGCCCGCGCACCCGCAGGTGACCGCGCTGTCGATCAGTGCGTCGCCCCAGGTGACGATCGACTCGCTGCGCGGCTGGGGCCGGCTGAGCTTCCTTGAACTGCTGTCCCCCACTGAGATTCCCACCATGTGCGCCGCGCTCCAGGAGTCCGCTCAGGTGACGGACCTGGTGGTGCAGGCGCCCACCTCGAAGTTCCTGGACGTGGCCGTGGTCCCGTCGGTCACCACCCTCAGCCTCCATCCGCTCGGGCGGCTGAACGACCTGGGTGCGCTCCCCCAGGTCTTTCCCTCGCTGAGAGTGCTGGGGCTCACCCCTCCTCCCCTCGACGCGGCCATCGATCTGACCCCGCTGGAAGTACTGCCGGGCCTCAAGGTCGATGTCACCGGGTTCGCCGAGGTGTCCGGCGGCAAGGGGCTCGACGTACGCCGCTGAGCGCACGGCGAAGGGGCGGCCCCCGACCGGTCGAAACCGGTCGGGAGCCGCCCCTTCTCAACGCTCGGGCGCGCTAGGCGCCTGTCACGCTTCCTTCGTCATGTTCGGGCCGGCGCCGCCTGCCGCCTGCTCGATCGGGGGGACGTCGGGCAGAGCCGACTTCTCCTCGCCGCGGAAGGTGAACGCCTTCTCGTCACCCTCGCCCTCGGTGCCGACGACCACGATGTGACCGGGGCGCAGCTCACCGAAGAGGATCTTCTCGGAGAGGATGTCCTCGATCGAGCGCTGGATCGTCCGGCGCAGCGGCCGGGCGCCCATCACGGGGTCGTAGCCCTTCTTCGCCAGGAGCGACTTCGCGTCCGCGCTGAGCTCGATGCCCATGTCGCGGTCCTTGAGCCGCTCGTCCACCTTGGCGAGCATGAGGTCGACGATCTGGATGATGTCTTCCTCGGTGAGCTGGTGGAAGACGACCGTGTCATCGACACGGTTGAGGAACTCGGGCCGGAAGTGCTGCTTGAGCTCTTCGTTGACCTTGTTCTTCATCCGCTCGTAGTTCGTCTTCACGTCACCCTGGGCGGCGAAGCCCAGGTTGAAGCCCTTGGAGATGTCCCTGGTCCCGAGGTTGGTCGTCATGATGATGACCGTGTTCTTGAAGTCCACGACCCGGCCCTGGGAGTCGGTCAGGCGACCGTCCTCCAGGATCTGGAGCAGGGAATTGAAGATATCGGGGTGGGCCTTCTCGACCTCGTCGAAGAGGACGACGGAGAACGGCTTGCGGCGCACCTTCTCGGTGAGCTGGCCGCCCTCCTCGTATCCCACGTAGCCGGGGGGAGAACCGAAGAGGCGGGAAACCGTGTGCTTCTCGCTGAACTCCGACATGTCGAGGGCGATCAGCGCGTCCTCGTCACCGAAGAGGAATTCCGCGAGCGTCTTGGAGAGCTCGGTCTTACCGACACCGGACGGACCGGCGAAGATGAACGAGCCACCGGGGCGCTTCGGGTCCTTCAGGCCTGCTCGCGTACGGCGGATCGCCTGCGAGAGGGCCTTGATGGCGTCCTTCTGGCCGATGACGCGCTTGTGCAGTTCGTCCTCCATGCGCAGCAGACGGGAGGACTCCTCCTCCGTCAGCTTGAAGACCGGGATGCCGGTGGCGGTGGCGAGGACCTCGGCGATGAGCTCGCCGTCGACCTCGGCCACGACGTCCATGTCGCCAGCCTTCCACTCCTTCTCGCGCTTGGTCTTCGCGGAGAGCAGCTGCTTCTCCTTGTCGCGGAGAGAGGCTGCCTTCTCGAAGTCCTGGGAGTCGATGGCCGACTCCTTGTCCCGGCGGACGCCCGCGATCTTCTCGTCGAACTCGCGGAGGTCCGGCGGCGCGGTCATCCGGCGGATGCGCATCCGGGAGCCGGCCTCGTCGATCAGGTCGATCGCCTTGTCCGGCAGGAAGCGGTCCGAGATGTACCGGTCGGCCAGCGTCGCGGCCTGGACCAGCGCCTCGTCCGTGATGGACACGCGGTGGTGGGCCTCGTAGCGGTCGCGCAGACCCTTGAGGATCTCGATGGTGTGCGGCAGCGAGGGCTCCGCGACCTGGATGGGCTGGAAGCGGCGCTCGAGAGCGGCGTCCTTCTCCAGGTGCTTGCGGTACTCGTCGAGCGTGGTGGCACCGATGGTCTGGAGCTCGCCTCGAGCCAGCATGGGCTTGAGGATGCTCGCGGCGTCGATCGCGCCCTCGGCGGCGCCCGCACCCACCAGGGTGTGGAGCTCGTCGATGAACAGGATGATGTCGCCGCGGGTGCGGATCTCCTTGAGCACCTTCTTCAGGCGCTCCTCGAAGTCACCGCGGTAGCGGGAACCCGCGACCAGCGCACCGAGGTCCAGGGTGTAGAGGTGCTTGTCCTTGAGGGTCTCGGGCACCTCGCCCTTGACGATGGCCTGGGCCAGGCCCTCGACGACCGCCGTCTTGCCGACACCGGGCTCACCGATGAGGACGGGGTTGTTCTTCGTGCGGCGGGACAGCACCTGCATGACCCGCTCGATCTCCTTCTCGCGCCCGATGACCGGGTCGAGCTTGGATTCACGAGCGGCCTGGGTGAGGTTCCGGCCGAACTGGTCCAGCACCAGGGAGGTGGAGGGCGTGCCCTCCGCGGGGCCGCCCGCTGTGGCAGCCTCCTTGCCGCCCGAGTAGCCGGAGAGAAGCTGGATGACCTGCTGGCGGACCCGGTTCAGGTCGGCGCCCAGCTTCACGAGGACCTGGGCTGCGACGCCCTCGCCCTCGCGGATCAGGCCGAGCAGGATGTGCTCGGTGCCGATGTAGTTGTGGCCGAGCTGAAGGGCCTCGCGGAGCGACAGCTCCAGGACCTTCTTGGCTCGGGGAGTGAAGGGGATGTGGCCGGACGGGGCCTGCTGGCCCTGACCGATGATCTCCTCCACCTGCTGGCGGACCGCCTCGAGCGAAATCCCGAGGCTCTCCAGGGCCTTAGCGGCGACACCCTCACCCTCGTGGATCAGGCCCAGGAGGATGTGCTCGGTGCCGATGTAGTTGTGGTTGAGCATCCGGGCTTCTTCCTGAGCCAGGACGACAACCCGCCGCGCGCGGTCGGTGAACCTCTCGAACATCGTTAATCGCTCCTCAGAGCGGTCAGGCAGTAAGGGGTCGGTCCCCTCCCTGTCCTTCCGCAGCTTAGTCCCGCAAGCGGGGACCGCTCATTTCGACTGCCGACACCCGGCCCTGCTTCCCGGGGGATCTCATGCCCCGAACGCCGACAACTGCTCCAACCCGATGGTGCGAGACGATGTTCCCGCAGGCCAGGCAGATACCCCTTTCGCCAGTACGCCGATGGCGAACGTGAGACGTCCGGTGGCCGCGTGTCGCCCCTCCCCACTAGGCATGTCTTACCCGCAATTACAGACAGTCCATGCGGCGTACGTGGGTTCCCTCCGCTACGGGCGAACATCTTCGTACTCCTGAATGCGCCCGTACGCCCCCAACCCGGACACACTAAGCGTTCGACCGGGGACGCTGCGTAACTCCCGGGCCGGATCGGGAGTTCTTCCGGCATGGCCCTCACCGTCCCGCCTCCCCGAACTCCGCTGCCCGCAGGACGGGACGGCCGT
This sequence comes from Streptomyces sp. NPDC048462, assembly GCF_043200175.1. Lineage (NCBI taxonomy): Bacteria > Bacillati > Actinomycetota > Actinomycetes > Kitasatosporales > Streptomycetaceae > Streptomyces > Streptomyces sp. NPDC048462. The sequence continues at coordinate 161,866 of NZ_JBICXG010000016.1, read as the reverse complement.
GCCGGAGGTGAAGCGCGGGGCAGTTGGTCCCAGTGGTACGAGCAGAGGCTCGGCTGGGCCACCGCGGGCGTCGCCCCGGTGCGGCTGCTGACCGGGCTGCGGTTCGACGCGCTCGTCGTCCCCGCTGCCGCCGGTCACGCGGCACTGCGTCGGGTGGGCCGTACGGGGCCCGTGGCGCTCATGGGTGAGCGGATGAGTCTGCTGGTGGCCGCGGGGAGCGCCGACGAGCTGCCCGGACTGCTGGACTGGCTGGAGTGGGGACAGATCGCCCTCGCGCTGACCGCCCTCGGCACGGACGGCCGGATCACCGCACCGCCACCACCGGGCCGGCCGGGCCCGCCGGGGGCCGCCGTCTGGCTGCGACCCCCCTGGCCACCGCACGGGCAGGAGGCGGGACCGGCGCTCCCGGCCCTCTCCGGCTTCGGGAGCAGGGGTGGGGATGCTCCCGATCTCGTCCGGCTCGTGGACGCCGTGGCGACCGAATGCCACCGGGCCCGGCTGACGCGCGCCCGGAAGAGGCCGGCCTCCGACGATTCGGCTGCTCAGCCGTTGGCCTTCTCGTAAGCCTCACGGATGTCCGCGGGAACACGGCCGCGGTCATTCACATTGTGGCCGTTCTCGCGCGCCCACTTACGGATCTCGGCGGTGTCCTTGTTGCCACCGGGAACCGCTCGGCCCTTGCCACGCCCGGAAGCGGCACGGCCACCGGTGCGTCGGCCGCCCTTCGCGTAAGGCTCGAGCAGCGTGCGCAGCTTGTCCGCGTTGCTCGTGGTGAGGTCGATCTCGTACGTCTTGCCATCCAGCGCGAACGTGACGGTCTCGTCCGCCTCGCCGCCGTCGAGGTCGTCAACAAGAAGGACCTGAACCTTCTGTGCCACCGGATTTCCTTTCATCGAAAATGGAGTACGCGGAAAGGAAACCGCTTTTCCCCGGAAAACACAAACCCTCGGGAGAGGTTCAGGAGCGCAAGAAGACGGGAAACGTGCGCGATTCGGACATAGACCTCGGGCATCTTCCGACGGTCACAGGTGCAGAAGCATCCGGCTGTTACCCAAGGTGTTCGGCTTCACTCGTTCGAGACCCAGGAACTCCGCGACTCCCTCGTCATAGGAACGCAGCAGCTCGCTGTAGACATCTCCGTCGACCGGCGTCTCTCCGATCTCCACGAAGCCGTGCTTCGCGAAGAAGTCGACTTCGAAGGTGAGACAGAAAACCCGTCGCACGCCCAGCCAGCGGGCGGTCTGCAACAACTTGTCCAGCACTTGGTGCCCGACTCCGGCGCCCTTGATGCTGTGATCGACCGCGAGAGTACGCACTTCGGCAAGGTCTTCCCACATCACATGCAGTGCGCCGCAGCCGATGACCTGGGCGTCCTCGTCGCGTTCCGCGATCCAGAACTCCTGGATGTCCTCGTAAAGAGTGACCGTCGCTTTGTCGAGCAGGATGCCTTCACGCACGTAGCCGTCGAGGAGACCCCGGACGGCGGCCACATCGCTCGTCCTCGCACGCCGGACGGTGATGGGTACGTTTATAACCGACGGTTCGGTCCGGAAATCGGTTTGCGGAAGCTCTGAGGACATACCCAGACGCTATCGCCCGGGGTCCGGCTCCGCCCCATCGGCTTCTCGGTCCGCCCCGGCGTCTTCTTCGTCCGCTTCACCGCCCGGCTGTGCGGCGTCCTCGGGAAGGGCGGGCACAACCATCCGCATCGCGTCCCGGAGAGCCTCGCGCTGCTGGGCCGACATCATGCCGAAGAACGCCACCAGCGCGGCGGCCGGGTTGTCACTCGTCGACCAGGCTTCGTTCATCAGTGCGGCCGAGTACGCGGCGCGCGTGGAGACCGCCGTATATCGATATGCGCGGCCGTCCACTTCCCGGCGCACCCAGCCCTTCTGATGGAGATTGTCCATTACCGTCATGACGGTGGTGTAGGCGATGGACCGTTCCTGCGAGAGGTCCTCAAGGACTTCCCGCACGGTTACCGGACGGTTCCATTGCCAGACCCGGGTCATCACGGCGTCTTCCAGCTCTCCCAATTGACGGGGCACAGCGTCACCCTAGTGCCAAATGTCTGGAATGGGCGGTTATTCACACAAGAAAAGGGCGCACGGCTCTCTGGGGAGCCGTACGCCCTTCGTACGGTGCTGTGCGCAATGCGCGCGGACTTACCGGAGTCAGACCGTTTCGGTCCGCGGGGCCTGGTGGGCCGACTCGGCGCGGCTGATCGCCGCGTCCACGGCCGCGTCCTCCTTGGCCTTGTTGGGGCCGCCCTGGCTCTTGACGATCGTCACGACCAGACCGATGAAGAAGGCTGCCATCACCACGGGGGGCACGAGCGCGGATACGTAGTCCATGGCATCCAGACTAGCGAGCCGGGTACGGACTTCCGCGCGCCCCCTACCCCGCGGCGCGCTGCTGCGGCGGCGGCACCGGGCGGCGGCGCGGCGGGAAGACCTCCGAGGGCTTCGGCGCCGGGCGCTCGGACGGAGCCGGACGGGCCGGGGCCGCCGGGACCTTCGGCTTGTCCGGCTCGGCCGCGCGGCCGCCGGGCAGCGCGAGCAGCCGGCTGCGGGGCGCGGGGGCCGCGGCGGACACGGCGCGTCCGGAGAGCCGGGCCCGCACCGACCGTTCCGCGAGCACCTGGCAGCGCTCCAGGAGGGCCGCGGCGACCGGCCCGCCGCGCAGGGCGCGCAGCGCGGCCAGATCCTCGGGGCGGGGGTCGTACCCGGCGGCCAGGGCGTCCTGGAGGAGCTCCAGATAGCCGCTGAGGGAGCCGGGGAGGGCGTTTCGGTAGCGGGCGAGGTCGGCGAGGAGGAAGGCGCGCAGCCGTCCCGCCTCGCTCACCGTCTCGTCCACGGAGCCCGCTAGCCGCAGGCAGTCCTGGACATCCTCGTCGGGCAGGGGCGCGGGGTGGAGGGCGATGGCGAGGGCACGTCGGAGCACTCGCAGCTCGTCCGCGCTGAACGCCATACCGCCGCGTGATCCGTAGGGCGTGGGCATGACGCGACAATACGTGCTAAAGGGACAAAATCCGTTTAACTGGCCGTGGGGCGGCGCGGCGGCCCGGAGAGCCGCCGCGCGGGGAACCCGCCGGTCACAGCGGACTCCCTAGAGGCGCGACACGTTGCGCTCGTACACCAGGCGCAGGCCGATGAGGGTGAGCCAGGGCTCGTGCTCGTCGATGACCGAGGACTCGCCCAGCACCATCGGAGCAAGGCCGCCCGTCGCGATGACGGTGACGTCGTCGGGGTCGGCCGCCAGTTCCTTCTTCATCCGCCCGACGACCCCGTCGACCTGGCCGGCGAAGCCGTAGATGATGCCCGCCTGCATGGCCTCGACGGTGTTCTTGCCGATCACGCTGCGCGGCCTGGCCAGCTCGATCTTGCGGAGCTGGGCGCCCTTGACGCCGAGTGCCTCGACCGAGATCTCGATGCCGGGCGCGATGACGCCGCCGGTGTACTCGCCGCGGGCCGAGACCGCGTCGAAGGTGGTGGCCGTGCCGAAGTCGACGACGATCGCCGGACCGCCGTACAGGTCGACGGCGGCGACCGCGTTGATGATGCGGTCCGCGCCGACCTCCTTCGGGTTGTCCATCAGGATCGGCACGCCGGTCTTGATGCCCGGCTCGACGAGCACGGCGGGGACGTCGCCGTAGTAGCGGCGGGTCACCTCGCGCAGCTCGTGCAGGACGGCCGGGACGGTGGAGCAGATGGCGATGCCCTCGATCCCGTCGCCCAGCTCCATGCCCAGCAGCGGGTGCATGCCCATCAGGCCCTGCAGCAGGACCGCCAGTTCGTCCGCCGTGCGGCGGGCGTCCGTGGAGATCCGCCAGTGCTCGACGATCTCCTCGCCGTCGAACAGGCCGAGGACGGTGTGGGTGTTTCCGACGTCGATGGTGAGCAGCATCAGGCGCCGGCCCCGTCGGTGTCGCGGAAGTCCAGGCCGATGTCGAGGATCGGCGAGGAGTGGGTGAGGGCGCCGACGGCCAGGTAGTCCACCCCGGCCTCGGCGTAGGCGCGGGCGGAGTCCAGCGTCAGCCGGCCGGAGGACTCCAGGACCGCGCGGCCGCCCACCAGCGCGACGGCCTCGGCCGTCTGCGAGGGGGTGAAGTTGTCCAGCAGGATCAGATCGGCACCCGCGTCCAGCACCTCGATGACCTGCTGCATCGTGTCGACCTCGACCTCGATCGGCAGGTCCGGGAACTCGGCCCTGACCCGCTTGAAGGCCTCGGCCACCCCGCCCGCCGCGATGACGTGGTTGTCCTTGACGAGCGCGGCGTCGGACAGCGACATGCGGTGGTTGACCCCGCCGCCGCAGCGCACCGCGTACTTCTCCAGGGCGCGCAGGCCCGGCGTCGTCTTGCGGGTGTCGCGGACCTCGGCCTTCGTGCCTTCCAGGACGTCGGCCCAGGCGCGGGTGGCGGTGGCGATGCCGGAGAGCCGGCAGAGCAGGTTGAGCGCGCCGCGTTCGCCGGTGAGCAGGTCGCGGGTGCGGGTGGTGACGGTCAGCAGCTTCTGGCCGGGGACGACGCGGTCGCCGTCCAGGACGTGCCGCTCGACCTCGAACGCGGAGGTGCAGACGATCGACAGGACGGCCTCGGCCACGTGCAGACCGGCCACCACGCCCGCCTCGCGCGCGGTGAAGTCGCCGGTGGCCACGGCGTCCGCGGGGACGGTGGCCACGGTCGTGACGTCCACCCCGCCGTCGAGGTCCTCCGCGATGGCGACGTGCGCGACGTCCTCGACCTGGACCGGGTCCAGCCCGGCGTCCGCGAGGATCTGGGCGAGCGACGGGTCGAGGCCGCACTCCAGGCCGTCCGGGTCGTAACCGTCTTCCCCGCCGCAGCCGCAGCCGTCGCCGCAGCCGCCGGCGGCAGGTGCGGGCGCGCCGATCTGGATCAGCGGTACGTCCACGGGTGTGGGGCGCGGATTCTCTTCGGGCGTGCTCACGGTTACGGCTCCTCGGGAGTGGGGTGGGTGGGGCTTGCTGCTGCGCAGTCTGCTGCCCCGGACGCGCGTACGGGGCCGAACGCCTCGGTATCCGTCCGACGGAGGACCAGCGCCGCGGGAGGCAGCGGGCGCGACGGGGCGGCCGTCCCCGCACGCGGCGCCGGCTGCCGGCCGGGGGCGAGCCGGACGACGAGGTGGCGGCGCCAGTTCTCGTCGTCGCGCTCGGGCCGGTCCTCGCGCCAGTGGCAGCCCCGGGTCTCCTCGCGCTGCCGGGCGGCGGCGACCAGGACGCGGGAGACCAGGAGCAGGTTGGTGACCTCCCAGGCCTCGACGCCGGGCACCGCGAGCTTCGGCTCGGCCGCGCCGGCCTTCAGGACCGCGCTGCGGTGCAGGTCCTCCAGCTCGTCGGCGGCGGTGGCGAGGGTGCCGGCGGAACGCAGCACTCCGGCTCCGCGGGTCATGATGCGCTGGATCGTGCCCCGCGCCTCCGGGTCGAGCAGCGGCGAGGAGGCCGAGTGAGCGGCGACCGTCTCCGGGTCGAGCGGCTGCGAGACCACCGGGGGCGCGGCGACGGCCCCGTCGCCCGCGCGGAGGCCGTCCCCGACGATGTCCGCCGCGATGCGCTCGGCGAACACGAGGCCTTCGAGGAGCGAGTTGGAGGCCAGTCGGTTGGCGCCGTGCACCCCGGTGCAGGCGACCTCGCCGCAGGCGTACAGGCCGGGCACCGTCGTACGGCCGCTCAGGTCGGTGCGGATGCCGCCGGAGGCGTAGTGCGCGGCCGGGGCGACCGGGATCGGCTCCTGGACCGGGTCGATGCCGTTGGCCCGGCAGGCCGCCAGGATGGTGGGGAAGCGCTGCTCCCACATCTCGGCGCCGAAGTGCCGGGCGTCGAGGTACATGTGCTCGGTGCCGTGCAGCTGCATCTGGCGGGTGATCGCCTTGGCGACGATGTCGCGCGGGGCGAGCTCGGCCATCTCGTGCTGCCCGAGCATGAAGCGCGTGCCGGAGGCGTCGACGAGATGGGCGCCCTCGCCCCGTACCGCCTCCGACACCAGGGGCTGCTGGCCCTCGGCGCCGGTGCCGAGGAAGAGCACGGTGGGGTGGAACTGGACGAATTCGAGGTCCGAGACCTCCGCGCCGGCCCGCAGCGCGAGCGCCACGCCGTCGCCGGTGGAGACCGAGGGGTTGGTGGTGGCGGAGAAGACCTGGCCCATGCCGCCGGTGGCGAGGACCACCGCGGGAGCGTGGACCGCGCCGACGCCGTCGTGCTGGCCCTCGCCCATGACGTGCAGGGTGACGCCCGCCGTGCGGCCTTCGGCATCGGTGAGGAGGTCGAGCACGAGGGCGTTCTCGACGGTGTGCAGGGCGGCCTCGCGGACCGCATCGACCAGGGTGCGGGAGATCTCCGCACCGGTCGCGTCGCCGCCCGCGTGGGCGATGCGGCGGCGGTGGTGGCCGCCCTCGCGGGTCAGCGCGATGGCGCCCTCGGCCGTGGTGTCGAAGTGGGCGCCGGTGCCGATCAGCCGCCGTACCGCGCCGGGGCCCTCGGTCACCAGGGTGCGTACCGCTTCCTCGTCGCACAGGCCGGCGCCCGCGACCAGGGTGTCGTCCAGGTGCTGCTCGGGGGTGTCCCCCTCGCCGAGGGCCGCCGCGATGCCGCCCTGGGCCCAGCGGGTCGAGCCGTCGTCGAGCCGGGCCTTGGTGACGACGACGGTGGCGAGGCCGGCGGCGGCGCAGCGCAGGGCGGTGGTGAGCCCGGCCACGCCGGAGCCGACCACCACGACATCGGCGTCGATGGACCAGCCAGGGGCGGGGGCGGGCAGCCGTATGCCGGTCACGTGGTGGCTCCGAAGGTCAGCGGGATGTTGTCGATGAGGCGGGTGGTGCCCACCCGGGCGGCGACGGCGAGTACCGCGTCGCCCGCCGTGTGGTCGTCGGGGATCTCGGTGAAGTCGGCCGGGTCCACCAGCGCCACGTAGTCCAGCGCGAGCGGGGGCTGTCCGGCCGCCGCGTCGTCCAGGACCGCGCGGGCGGCGGCGCGCACCGCGGCGGGTCCGCCGTCCGGCCTGGCGCGGGCGACCGCCTGCGCGTCGGCGGCCAGCCGGGCCTCGCCGAGCCGGTTGAGCCCGGCGGCCCGGTCCCCGTTGGAGCCGCCGGCCAGCGCGCGGGCGTGCAGCGCCTGCTGGGCGGCGAGCCGGTCGCGGGCGGCGAACAGGGCCCGGGACAGGGCGAGGGCGGTGTGCCGCTCGTGCGCGTCGAGGAAGCGGTTGCGGCTGGAGAGCGCGAGGCCGTCGGCGTCGCGGGCCGTCTCGGCCCCCACGATCTCCACGGGGAAGTTCAGATCGCGCACCATGCGCCGGATCAGCGCCAGCTGCTGGGCGTCCTTCTGCCCGAAGAACGCGAGGTCCGGGCGGGTGAGGTGGAGCAGCTTGGCGACGACGGTGAGCATCCCGTCGAAGTGGCCGGGGCGCGAGGCCCCTTCGAGGCGCTCGCCCATCGGGCCGGCCGAGATCCGGACCTGCGGTTCCCCGCCCGGGTAGACCTCGTCGGCGGACGGGGCGAAGACGGCGTCGCCGCCGGCCGCGCCCGCGAGGGCGAGATCGGCGTCGAGGGTGCGGGGGTAGCGGTCGAGGTCGGCCGCCTCCCCGAACTGGAGCGGGTTGACGAAGACGGTGACGACGACCTGGCCGGCCGGGCCGACGACCGCGCGGGCGGCGCGGATCAGCGAGGCGTGGCCCTCGTGCAGGGCGCCCATCGTCATCACGACGGCACGCTCGGTCCGGGCCGCGCCCGGCGCTCCGGGGGCGTACGCCTCCAGTTCGGCGGCGGTGCCGAGGAGGGTGGCGGCGGGGTCGGTCATCGGGGCTCCTCCGGTCCGGTGCCGCTGGTGCGGCCCCCGTCGGTGCGGTCGCCGTCGGCCAGGACGCCGAGGAGGTCCTCGGCCAGTGCCGGCTTGAGCATGCCGTGGGCGAGGGCGCGGTCGGCGGTGGCGCGGGCCATCGCGACGTATCCGGCCACCGCCTGCGGGGCGTGGGCGCGCAGCTCACCGATGTGCGCGGCGACCGTGCCGGCGTCGCCCCGGGCGACCGGGCCGGTCAGGGCGGCGTCACCGGAGCGCAGGGCGTTGTCGAGCGCGGCGCCGAGCAGCGGGCCGAGCATCCGGTCGGGGGCGGCGACCCCGGCCGTGCGCAGCAGCTCCATCGACTGGGCGACGAGCGTGACCAGGTGGTTCGCGCCGAGGGCGAGAGCGGCGTGGTAGAGCGGGCGGGACTCCTCGGCGATCCACTCCGGCTCGCCGCCCATCTCGATGACCAGCGCCTCGGCCGCGAGCCTGAGCTGTTCGGGGGCGGTGACGCCGAAGGAGCAGCCGGCCAGCCGCTGGACGTCCACGGAGGTGCCGGTGAACGTCATCGCCGGGTGCAGGGCGAGCGGCAGGGCGCCGGCCCGCAGGGCGGGGTCCAGCACCTTGGTGCCGTAGCGCCCGGAGGTGTGCACGATCAGCTGTCCTGGCCGGACCGCGCCGGTCTCGGCCAGGCCCTCGACGAGGCCGGGCAGGGCGTCGTCGGGGACGGTCAGCAGGACGAGCTCGGCGCGCGCCAGGACCTCGGCGGGCGTTACGAGGGGGACGTCGGGGAGCAGGGCGGCGGCGCGGCGCACCGAGGCGTCGGAGACGCCCGAGACGGCGACCGGGCGGTGTCCCGCGAGCCGCAGGGCCGAGGCCAGTGCGGGGCCGACCCGGCCGGCTCCGACGACGCCGACGGTGAGGCGGGCGGGGCGGTCCCTCGCGTCGAGGGGCTCCTTGGGGGCTGTTGCATTCACTCGGCAGTGGCCTTCCGTTCCAGTCCGCGGGGGGTACCGGACGATTTCTCTGCATGCTACGCCAGCGTTTCGTCCGGCTCCCGGCTGTCCACAGGCTGTGGGAAACCCCGTACCCCGATGGTGCCGGCCGGGCCCCGGAGAGGCGCTCGGATATCCCGTGGAGGGGCGTCCGGTTCTGCGTGATGATCGTCCCATGGCAGATACGAACGAGCAGGCCCGCGACGACGCGGCGGACGAGGCGCCCGGACCCGGGCCGGACGGGGCACGGGACGCGGGCGACTACCCGCGCGGCCGCCGGACCGCCGCGTGGCAGCGGGCCGGGCGGACGCTGTGGCGGGCCCCGATGGACCGCTCGATCGGTGAGCAGCTGGCCGCGCTGACCGCCGGAGCCGACAGGCTCACCGACCTCGGGCAGCCCGTGGACATCTACGGCGGCGGCGTCGTCGCCGAGCTGGAGCAGCGGATCGCCGAGGTGCTCGGCAAGGAGGCGGTCGCGTTCTTCCCGACCGGGACGATGGCGCAGCAGGCCGCGCTGCGGTCCTGGGCCGGGCGCACCGGCAATCCGACGGTGGCGCTGCATCCGCTCGCCCACCCCGAGATGTACGAGCGGGGCGCGCTGTCGGTGGTGAGCGGGCTGCGTACCGTCCACCCGACGTCCGAGCCCCGGCTGCCCACGGCGGACGAGGTCCGTGACTTCGAGGAGCCGTTCGGCACCCTGATGCTGGAGCTGCCGCTGCGCGACGCGGGCTTCGTCCTGCCCACCTGGGAGGAGCTGGAGGCGGTGGTTGCGGCCGCCCGCGAGCGCGATGCGGTGGTCCACTTCGACGGGGCACGGCTGTGGGAGTGCGCGACGCACTTCGGGCGGGAGCTGCCGGAGATCGCGGCGCTCGCGGACAGCGTGTACGTGTCGTTCTACAAGACCCTCGGCGGGATATCGGGGGCCGCGCTCGCCGGTCCCGCCTCGCTGATCGAGGAGGCCCGCGCCTGGCGGCACCGGTACGGCGGCCAGCTCTTCCAGCAGTTCCCGGCGGTGCTCTCCGCCCTGAGCGGCCTGGAGCGGGAGCTGCCGAAGCTGCCGTCGTACGTGGCGCAGGCGCGGATGGTGGCCGGGGCACTGGCCGAGGAGTTCGCGCAGGCCGGCGCCGGCTGGTTCCGGGTGCATCCGGAGCCGCCGCACACCCACCAGTTCCAGGTGTGGCTGCCGTACGCGCCCGACGTCCTGACGCAGGCCTCCGTGCGGCTGGCCGAGGAGACGGGCACGGCGCTCTTCCGCATGTGGACGCCGGCCGTCGCCGGGCCGCCCGGGATCTCCTGCACCGAGGTCACGGTGACCGATACGGGGCTGAGCTGGACGGCGGCGGACGTGCAGGCGGCCCTGGGTGCCTTCCTGGAGCGGGTGGAGGAGCAGGAGCGGCTCGCCCGGCAGCGGTGAGGCGCACGGGTCCCGATTGACGCCGGCCGTCAATCGGGGCCCGGCCCGCCCCGCTCACCCCGCACCATGGAGGGGTGAGCGTGAGCATCGACATCACGGGGCTGGACCCCGGACGCATCGTCTTCGAGACCTCCCCCCTCGTCGAGCTGGGGGTGGCTCTGCACGCCCTCTCCGAGCCGGGGCACCACCCGGGGCTGCACGGCTGGGCGACCGCCACCACCACGGCCCTGGAACCCGATCTGGCCGACCGGCTGCACGAGGCCGACTTCCTGTGGCGGAACACCTTCTCGGACATCTTCATGCCGTTCGCCGGGGTCCGCGGCGGCAACGGCAGGACGGGGGCCGGCCTCGCGGAGGACCTGGACATCCTCGACCGCCTGGACGACGAGCGCTTCGTCTCGGCGGCCCTGGAGTTCACCTGCGCCAACCTGTACGGGACCGGCGCGGCCTCGCCCCTGCACGACGCCGGTATGCGGGCCAGGGCCCTGGACATGGCGGCGGCACGCGGCCCGCAGCAGCTGGAGTTCACCCAGCGGCTGCTGGCCGACCCCGCCTCCGTACGCCAATGGATCCGGCGCCTGTTCGAGGACTGCGACCAGGCGTTCTTCGCGGACACCTGGCAGCGGGTGCGGGTCCAGCTGGTGGCCGACGCCCGGCACAAGACCGATCTGCTGCGGCACAAAGGGCTGCACGAAGCGATGGCGGCCGTCTCCCCCGCGCTCTCGGTCGACGAGGACGGGCAGCGGATCAGCGTCGACAAGCTGACCGAGGGCTCGACCGTCGCCACCGACCCCGCCGTCGGCCCCGGACTCACGCTCATCCCGACCAGCTTCGGCTGGCCGCATCTGATGGTGCTGCACGCCCCCGGCTGGCGGCCGGTGCTCCACTACCCCGTGCACCGGCCCGAGCTGCCGTCCCCCGCGTCCGTCGAGCTGCTCCAGCTGAGGATGGAGGCGCTGGCCCACCCGATGCGGATGCGGCTGTGCCGCAACATCGCCCGCTCCCCTTACACGACGGGCGAGCTGGCCGACACGAACGGCATCACAGCCCCCGAGGTCTCCCGCCACCTCACGGTGCTCAAGAAGGCCGGCCTGCTCACGACCCGGCGCCGCGGCCGGTACGTCCTGCACCAGCTGGACCTGACCGTCGTGGCGCGGCTCGGCAGCGACTTCCTGGAGGGCATCCTGCGCTGAGCGGCAGGCACCCCACCGCTCAGCCCGTTCCGCCGCCGCCCGCTCGCACCAGTCCGGTCTCGTAGGCGAGAACGACGACCTGGACCCGGTCGCGCAGGCCCAGCTTGGTCAGGATGCGGCCGACGTGCGTCTTGACGGTGGCCTCGGAGAGCACCAGCCGGGCGGCGATCTCGCCGTTCGACAGGCCCTGCGCCACCAGCAGCATCACCTCGCGCTCCCGTTCGGTGAGCTTGGCGACGTCCTTGTGCCGCGGCTCCGCCTTCCCGCTCGGCAGCATCGGCGAGAAGCGGTCGAGCAGCCGGCGGGTGGTGGACGGGGCGACGACCGCGTCGCCGCTGTGCACGGAACGGATCGCGGCGAGCAGTTCGGCCGGCGGCACGTCCTTGAGCATGAAGCCGCTGGCCCCGGCCTTCAGCCCGGAGAACGCGTACTCGTCGAGGTCGAACGTGGTCAGGATGAGGACCTTGGGCGCGTCCGGCTGTGCGCAGATCCGGCGGGTGGCCTCGACGCCGTCCAGCCGGGGCATCCGCACGTCCATCAGTACGACGTCGACCGCGGTGGCCCGCAGGTTCTCGATCGCCTCGATGCCGTCGCCGGCCTCCGCGACGACCTCCATGTCCGGCTGCGCGGCCAGCACCATCCGGAAGCCGGTGCGCAGCAGCATCTGGTCGTCGACGAGCATCACGCGGATCGCCATGGGGTCCCTGTCTCCTGTTTCGTTCTGCGGTCGGTCGTCCGTGGGTTCCGTGGAGCGGGTCAGCCAGCCGGTCCGAGCGGCAGCAGCTCCGTGGAGCGGGTCAGCTGGCCGGTTTGAGCGGCAGCAGCGCGCTGATCCGGAATCCGCCGCCGGGGCGCGGTCCGGCGTCCAGCGTGCCGCCGACCATGCCGACCCGCTCGCGCATGCCGATCATCCCGTGTCCCGCGCCGTCGGCGCCGCCGTCCTCGTACAGTTCGTGCGCGGCCCCCCGGCCGTCGTCCTCCACCAGCAGGCCGAGCCCGTCGTCGAAGTAGACCAGCCGCACGCTGGCCCCGGCGTTCGGGCCGCCGTGCTTGCGGGTGTTGGTCAGCGCCTCCTGCACGATGCGGTACGCGGTCAGCTCGACGCCGCTGGGCAGCGGGCGCGGGGTGCCCTCGATCTTGAAGTCGACGGCCAGACCGGACTGGACGACCTGGTCGACCAGCTCCTCGATCTGCTCGACGTCGGGCTGCGGGACGTACTCACCGCTCTCCGGCACGTCGCCGGTGCGCAGCACACCGAGCAGCCGCCGCATCTCCGCCAGGGCCTGCCTGCCGGTGCTGGAGATCGTCTCCAGCGCCTGCCGGGCCTGGTCGGGTGCCGCGTCCATCACATAGGCGGCGCCGTCGGCCTGCACCACCATCACCGAGACGTTGTGCGCCACGACGTCGTGGAGCTCACGGGCGATACGGGCCCGCTCGGCGGCCACCGCGACCTTGGACTGCGCCTCGCGCTCCCGCTCAAGACGGGCGGCACGCTCCTCCAGCTGGTCGAAATAGGCCCGCCTGGTCCGCATCGAGTCGCCCAGCACCCAGGCCAGCACGAAGGGCACCGTCATCACGACGACTATGAAGAGCTTCTGCGCCCAGCTGCCCGGGTCCTGGTTGGGCCAGCGGAGCTGGGAGAGGCCCGCCGCGCACAGGCTGCAGGTCAGGGCGAGCCGGGAGGCCCAGCGCTCGCCGACGGTGGCCACGGTGAACGTGATCACCAGCATGGCGAAGTTCGCCGTGGTCGGTCTGACCCCGAAGACCAGCTGGACGACGCCCATCGCGATCGCGAGCAGCAGCATCTTCTCGGGCGCCCTGCGGCGCAGTGCGACGACGATGCTGAGACCGATGACGACCGGCACCACGGCGAAGCGCTCACCGCCTCCGCGCCCGGCACCGCCCACCACAATGGTCATGCCGGAGATCCCGAGGAGGAAGACAGCCCAGAAGCTGTCGACGCCCATCGGGTGTCTGCGGATGAAATCGTAGAGGCGCTGCACGTAACCCAGCGTAGGGACAGCCGACAGGTGTGTGGGTCAGCCAAAGGGCCGATCCGGGTCCGCAGACCGTACTCCCCAAGGTGGAGACTTGGATATGTGACGGATGACTGGCGCGGTTGGCAGGAGGCGGCCGAGGCCGCTTTGTACGGGAACGAGGGGTTCTACCGGAGCCCCGAGGGGCCGGCGGGTCATTTCCGTACCTCGGTGCACGCCTCCGCGCTGTTCGCGACGGCCGTGGCCCGGCTGTTGGTCAGGACGGCCGACGGGCTCGGGACCGGTTCGGTGGACCTGGTGGATCTGGGGGCGGGGCGCGGAGAGCTGTTGACGGGGGTGCTCGCGGCGCTGCCGGCGCAGGGCGGCGGCGCTCTCGCGGTACGGGCGTACGCCGTGGAGCTGGCCGCGCGCCCCGGCGGTCTGGACCCGCGCGTGGAGTGGTGCGCGGAGCCGCCGCAGGGCGTGCGCGGGCTGCTGTTCGCCAACGAGTGGCTGGACAACGTGCCGACGCCGGTCGCCGAGACGGATCAGGACGGCGTGCGCCGCTACGTCCAGGTGCGGACCTCGGACGGCGCGGAGCGGCTGGGCGAGCCGGTGAGCGGGGCCGACGCCCGGTGGCTGGAGCGCTGGTGGCCGCAGGCCGGGCCGGGCAGCCGGGCGGAGATCGGCCGCCCGCGCGACGAGGCGTGGGCGCGTGCGGTGGCCACGCTGTCCGCCGGGCTCGCGGTGGCGGTGGACTACACACACGTACGGGAGGCCCGGCCGCCCTTCGGCACGCTGACCGGCTTCCGGGCGGGGCGCGAGGTGCGGCCCGTGCCGGACGGCAGCTGCGACCTCACCTCGCACGTGGCGCTGGACGCCTGCGCGGCGGCGGGCGGCCCGGCCGCGGAGCTCCGCACCCAGCGCGAGGCGCTGCACGGGCTGGGCATCAGCGGGGAGCGCCCGCCGCTGTCCCTGGCGTCGAGCGATGCGGCCGGATACGTACGGGCGCTGGCCGGGGCGGGTGAGGCGGCGGAGCTGACCACGCGGGGCGGCCTGGGCGACTTCGGCTGGCTGACGCAACGGGTGGCCCCGGGGGCGCTGCCCCCGGGCCCCAGCTCCTCCATCGCCGCAGGGGCCTGAGGCAGGCAATACTGTCCCCCATGACGGAGACCACGGTCGGCATCGGCGGCGCGGCGGAAAGCACCGACATGGTGCTCAACATCGGCCCGCAGCACCCCTCGACACACGGCGTGCTCCGACTGCGGATCGTCCTGGACGGCGAACGCATCCAGCACGCCGAACCGGTCATCGGCTATATGCACCGGGGCGCGGAGAAGCTCTTCGAGGCCCGCGACTACCGGCAGACCGTGATGCTCGCCAACCGCCACGACTGGCTGTCGGCGTTCTCCAACGAGCTGGGTGTCGTGATGGCCGTCGAGCGGATGCTCGGCATGGAGGTCCCGGAGCGCGCGGTCTGGACCCGCACCCTGCTGGCCGAGCTGAACCGGGTCCTCAACCACCTGATGTTCCTCGGCTCCTACCCGCTGGAACTCGGCGGGATCACCCCGGTGTTCTACGCGTTCCGGGAGCGCGAGGAGTTGCAGGCCGTGATGGAGGAGGTCTCCGGCGGCCGGATGCACTACATGTTCAACCGGGTCGGCGGCCTCAAGGAGGACCTCCCGGCGGGCTGGCTCGGCCGGGCCCGGGACGCCGTCGCCTCCGTCCGGTCCCGGATGGACGTCTACGACAAGCTGGTGCTCGGCAACGAGATCTTCCGGGGCCGTACCCGCGGGGTGGGCGTGCTGTCGGCCGGGGCCGTGCACGCGTACGGGGTGTCCGGGCCGATCGCCCGCGCCTCGGGCGTCGACTTCGATCTGCGGCGCGACGAGCCCTACCTCGCCTACCGGGAGCTCCAGGACACCCTGAAGGTCGTCACGCGCGACGAGGGCGACTGCCTGGCCCGGTTCGAATGCCTGCTGGACCAGACGCACAACGCCCTGGACCTCGCGGACGCCTGCCTGGACCGGATGGCGGACCTGGCGCCCGGCCCGATCAACCAGCGGCTGCCCAAGGTGCTCAAGGCGCCCGAGGGCCACACCTACGCCTGGACCGAGAACCCGCTCGGCGTCAACGGCTACTACCTGGTGTCCAAGGGCGAGAAGACCCCGTACCGGCTGAAGCTCCGCTCGGCGTCGTTCAACAACATCCAGGCGCTCACCGAGCTGCTGCCGGGCACCCTGGTCGCGGACATGGTGGCGATCCTGGGCTCGCTGTTCTTCGTCGTCGGGGACATCGACAAGTAGCCCGGCCGCGACGGCGGGACAGCCCCGCTCCCAGCGCCTAGGAGATCGCGCTGCGCAGCTCCGCGACGTCCAGCTGCTCGGTCTCGTCGTGCGCGGTCAGGTCGATGACCTTGCCGACGGCCCGGTTCTCGGCCGCTCCGGTGCGGTGCGCGGCGAGGGCCTCCTCGCCCACCACGTCGGCGAGATCCTCGTTCTGCACGGACTCGATCGCGGCGTGCGCCTTCTGCGTACCGAAGAAGTCGAAGCTGCCCTGCGGCACCAGGTGGCGGCGGGCCGCGGCGTACGGGACGACCGCGCCGGCGGCCGGGACGGCGCGCTGGGCGGGCAGTGCCTGCCGGGCGGCCGGCCGGGGCGGCGCGGGCAGGGCGGCGGCGGGGCGGCGGTGCTGCCCGTCGCCCGTCGGGGCGCCGGAGTGCGCGGCCGCCGCTTGCCTGCCCTGCCGCTCCTGCGCCTCCCGGGCGCGCTCCGCGAGATCGCGCTTCCTGGCCTGCTCGGCGGTGCGCCGCGCCTCCTGGAGCGCGCCGTTGCGCGAGAGGTCCTCCAGCGCCTGGGCGGCGCGCAGGTATCCGGCCGGGGTAGGGGTGCTGCGCGCGGCGGGCAGTTCGCGGGGCGGCGCGGCCGCCTCCAGAGCGAGCTGCCGACGGCTCTCCAGCACGCTGGCGCGCTCGGTTTCGGCGTTGGCGTACCGCCGCAGCAGCGCCGCGTGCTCGCCACGGAGCCCGGCGAGCTCGACGCGCTTGCGGCGCAGCTTCGTCTCCAGCCGGGCGCGCAGTTCGCGCGACTCGTCCAGATCGGCCTCGACCTCGGCGATGCGTTCCTCGGCCCGCCACTCGTCGCCCGCGCGGGCGCGCGTCAGCTCCGCGACGCGACGCCCCGCCTCCCGGTCCCAGCTGCGCATCAGATACGCGCCGGTGAGGGCGGCGGCCGCCGCGGCGGCGACCAGCGCGCGCAGGACCAGGGGCTCGGCGAGCAGCCAGGCCCCCGCGGCACAGAGAACCGAGGCCCCGGCCACGACCGCAGGCGGAAGGATTCTGTGCAGAGGTGGCGAATGGCGATGGCGTCCACGTGGCATGGCCTGAAATTTACCGTGCGTACGGCCTGCTTGGGGGGCCGCCCGGCAATCTGTTCCCCGCCGGTTACCTGACGGCCCCCGAAACACCCTCTCGGGCCTTGCTACTTCTTGATCAGACCTTTGGACTGAAGGTATTCCTTCGCCGCGTCCTCGGGCTTGGCGCGCTCGGCGTCGACCTTGCGGTTCAGTTCCGCGAGGTCCTCGGTGGTGAGTGCGTCGGTGAGCTTGCCGAGTGCCGCCGCGATGTCTTCGCCGCCGGCGTCCTTGGCATTGACGACCGGCAGAACGTTGTCCGCGTTCTGCAGCTTCTTGTCGTCCTCCAGGAAAACCAGGCCGTAGCTGTCCAGCACCGCGTCCGTGGTGGTGGACAGGACCAGCTGGTCCTTGCCGTCCTTGACGGCCTGCTTGGACTGCGGGGTGCCCACTCCCTTGGGGTCGATGCCGGTCACGTCGATGCCGTACGTCTTCTTCAGTCCGGGTGCGCAGAACGCCCGCACCTCGCACTCGTCACCCGCCGCGATCTTCACCTCGACCTTGGAGGCGCCGAGATCCGAAAGGGTCTTCAGCTTGTTCTTCGC
This sequence comes from Streptomyces sp. NPDC048462, assembly GCF_043200175.1. NCBI lineage: Bacteria > Bacillati > Actinomycetota > Actinomycetes > Kitasatosporales > Streptomycetaceae > Streptomyces > Streptomyces sp. NPDC048462. The sequence continues at coordinate 144,541 of NZ_JBICXG010000016.1, read as the reverse complement.
GGCGAATTCCTTGGTGACCGCGAAGGCGTTCTGGTCGACCGCCCTGCCGGGCGGCAGGACCTTCAGTCCGCGCGGAGTGGCGAGCTTCTCCAGGGCCTTGACGGTGGCCGCCGTGTCGCCCGACGCGAGCGGCTTCTCCTCGGCCGCCTTGGCCCCGTTCACCTTGGCGTTGAGGAATTCGGTGATCGTCGCCGCGTATTCCGGTACGACGTCGATCTCGCCCTTCTCCAGGGAGGGTTCGTACAGTTCGCGGTTCTTCACCGTGGTGACCGAGGTGCTGTATCCGGCGTCGGCCAGGATCTGCGCGTACAGCTCCGCGAGCACCTTGGACTCGGTGAAGGCGGCGGCCCCGACGACGAGGGAGCCCTTCTTCCCGGAGCCGCCGCCGTCGGCCGGTCCGCTCTTGTCCTTCTCCAGGCTGTCACCGCCGCAGGCGGCGAGCGAGCCCGCCAGCAGGGCGATGCCGATGGCCGCGCCGGCTATGCGCGAGGTCTTGCTCATGTTGTTCTCCGTCCACGGCAACAGGGCCATATGCGATATGCGATGAGGGTGACGAAAGAGGGGGGCGGCTCACGCCGTCCGGCGGCGGCGCAGCGGTGACAGCAGCCGGTCGAGGGCGACCAGCACCGTCTCCACCAGCAGGGCGAGCACGGCGACCAGCAGGGCCCCCGCGACCACCTGCGGGGTGTTGTACGTGTTGAAACCGGCGGTGATGATCCGCCCGAGACCGCCCTGGCCGACCATCGCGGCGATCGTCGCCGTGGCCACCACCTGGACCGCGGCCGAACGCAGCCCGGTCATGATCATCGGGTAGGCCAGCGGAAGCTCGACCCGGAGGAAGAGCTGGCCACCCGACATGCCCATGCCCCGCGCGGCCTCCGTCACCGAGCGGTCCACCCCGGTCATCCCGACGTAGGCGTTGGTCAGCAGCGGCGGCACGGCGAACAGCACCAGGGCGATGACCGTCGGCACGTATCCGCTGTTGCGCAGCGGCGAGACCATGAAGAGGGCCAGCACCGCGAAGACCGGGACCGCCCGCCCCACGTTGGAGATGTTGACGGCCAGCGCGCCGCCCTTGCCGATGTGCCCCAGGCAGAGCGCGACGGGCAGCGCTATGGCGCAGGCCAGCAGGAGCGCCACGCCGCTGACGTACAGATGCTCACCGAGCCGGTGGCTCACCCCGCTCTCCCCCGACCAGTTGGCGCCGGTGGTGAGCCAGGTCCAGGCCTCGCCGAGAACTCCCATGAGGTCAGACCGCCTTCGCCGTGACGGCCGTGTCCACGGCGTCGTGGTTTCCCGATATGCGCGTCCACGGGGTCAGCAGCCGCTGCACGCCGAGCAGCAGCAGGTCCGCGACGACCGCGAGCAGTACGCAGAGCACCGAGGCGGCCAGCACCTGGGCCTTGAAGAAGCTCGGCAGGGCGTCGTCGATGAGGTTGCCCAGGCCGCCCCGGCCGACGATCGAGCCGATGGTCGTCAGCGCGATCGTGGAGACCGTGGCAATCCGTATTCCGGCCATCAGCGCGGGCATCGCGAGCGGCAGCTCCACCTCCCAGAGCAGCCGGGCGGGGCCGTAGCCCATGCCGAGCGCGGCCTCCTTCGCCTCCTCGGGGACCGCTTCCAGACCCGCCAGGATGTTGCGCACGAGGATGGTCAGCGAATACAGCACCAGCCCGGTGACGACCAGCGCCGCGGAGAGCCCGAAAAGGGGCAGCAGCAGCGAGAACATCGCGAGCGAGGGCACGGTGTAGAGCACCGTGGTCAGCCCGAGCACCGGTCCGGCGAAGCGCCGGCTGCGGCGGGCGAGCAGTGCCAGCGGGAAAGCGACGGCGACCCCGATCGCCACCGAGACCGCGGTGATCCAGATGTGCTGGACCGTGGCATCGGTCAACTCCTGGCTGCGGGAACGGAGATACTCCCCGCAGATCCAGTCGTTCGTCACCAGGCAGTTCTGCGCGGCCATCTTGTCCCCCCACCTCCCGATCGCCCACTCGTACTGATGTCCGGCGAGCCTATCCTCGACCACTGACAATCACGGAAGCCGTTGTATTCCAGCAACACGTCCTTCACAAAACACGCGCCACAATGGGGAACCATGATCCGTTTCGAGCACGTCACCAAGCGGTATGCGGGCGGCACCACCGCCGTCGACGACCTTTCCTTCGAGGTCGCCGAGGGTGAACTCGTCACGCTCGTCGGACCGTCGGGGTGCGGCAAGACGACCACGATGAAGATGGTGAACCGGCTGATCGAACCGACCGAGGGCCGGATATTCCTCGACGGGGACGACATATCGGCCATCGACCCCGTCCAGCTTCGCCGGCGCATCGGCTACGTGATCCAGCAGGTCGGGCTGTTCCCGCACCGGACGGTCCTGGAAAACACCGCTACCGTGCCCCATCTCCTGGGCTGGAAACGCGGAAAGGGCCGCGAACGTGCGGCGGAACTCCTCGATCTGGTCGGACTCGATCCTTCCGTTTATGGTGACCGCTATCCGGAACAGCTGTCCGGCGGTCAGCGCCAACGCGTGGGTGTGGCAAGGGCGCTGGCGGCCGACCCGCCCGTACTGCTGATGGATGAGCCTTTCGGCGCGGTCGACCCGGTCGTCCGGGAACGGCTCCAGAACGAATTCCTCAAGCTTCAGGCGCAGGTCCGCAAAACGGTGCTCTTCGTCACGCACGACATCGAGGAGGCGGTCCGCCTCGGGGACCGTATCGCCGTCTACGGGCAGGGCTCGATCGAGCAGTTCGACTCACCGGCCACCGTGCTCGGCGCCCCCGCCACTGGCTATGTCGCGGACTTCGTCGGCGCCGACCGAGGGCTGAAGCGGCTCTCGGTCACCCCCATCGAGGAGAGCGACCTCGACCAGCCGCCGGTCGTCCACCTCGACGACCCGCTGGCCACGGCGACCGAGCGGCTGCGGGCCCAGGGCGCGCGCTGGGCCGTCGTGCTCGACGGTGACGACCATCTGCACGGCTGGATCCCGGCCGGTGACGCGCTCACCGCCACCAGGGGCACAGTCCGCGAGCACGCCCGCCGGATGGAGGCCTGGCTGCCCGTCGGCGCCCCGCTCAAGCAGGCGTTCGCCACCATGCTCCAGCACGACGCCGGCTGGATCGCGGTCATCGACAAGGACAGCGCGGGCCGGTTCCTCGGCGTGCTCACCCCGGCCCGCCTGCACGAGGCGCTGCGCCGGTCGATCGACGCGGACGACCGGGCGGTGCCGCGCGCCGAGGTGGCCGTGGAGAGCGTCGCGAGCGTGTCGGGCGGGACGGCCGGGGCGATCGGGGCGGGCCGGGCCACAGGGGCGGGCGGGGCGACGGAGGCAGGCGGGGCGGGCACCAAGACCGCCTGAGGTGATGTGCCCGCGCCGGTTCAGTTCTCGCTGAGCCGGCTGCTCAGCCACACCAGGGCGGCGGGAATCTCCCGGCGCCAGGTGTTGAAGTTGTGCCCGCCGCTGCCGAGCACGATCGAGGAGGCCTGCGCGGGCGACTTCACCTTGGCCAGGAACTTGCGCGTGTCCGCGTAGTTCGCCTCGCCGTGGCGGGAGGTCGTCACCAGGAACGACGAGTCGGGCATCGGCCGGTGGTCCAGGGTCCACAGCAGATCGGCGTGTTCGCGGGCCTGCTGGTCGCCGTGGAAGAGGTCGCCGGTCGTCGGGTCCTCGGCCGCCTTGTAGTACGCGGACAGCCCCGCGCTGGCCGTGAACCGGTCCGGGTGGTGCAGCCCGATCTTCAGGGCGCAGTAGCCGCCGGTCGAGTTGCCGATGATGCCCCAGTTCCGGGCCCGGTGGCCGACCCGGTAGGCGGCCGACACCGCGCGCGGCAGATCCTTCGCGAAGAACGTCTCGGTCTGCGGCCCGCCCTTTATGTCGACGCACTCGGTGTCCCGGGGCGGTGCCAGCGTGGGCCGCAGCATCACCAGGATCATCGGCTGCGACCGTCCGGCCTTCACCTGATCGAGTGCCGTACGCGGGTAGCGCAGCCCCTTGAGAAGGTTCTCCGACGTGCCCGGGTAGCCCGTGAGCACCACCACCGCGGGGAACTTCCGCCGGGCGTACGCCGCCTGGAAGTACTCCGGCGGCAGGTACACGTACGCCGAGCTCTCGATCCCGGAGTGCGGCCCCGCGATCACCACCTTGTCGATCCGGCCGCCCCTGGTGGCCAGCGAACCGCCCGGCCCGTCGGGCCGCTGCGTCCCCACCCGGACGATGTTCTTCGCGGCCAGGGTCCCGGCCGCGTGGTCGGTGACCACGCCGAGGTCCTGCTTCTGGCCGAACAGGTCCGCCCAGGAGCCGTAGAAGAGGAACGAGTTGTTGGCCATCAGGCCGACCGAGGCGAAGACCGCCACCTGGGTCGCCAGGAGCAGGCCGACCCTGCCGAACACCATGGGGACGCTGCGCCGGGCGAACCTCGGCCAGAGCCAGATCGTGACGGCGAACAGCACGACGGCCAGTGTGATCGCCAGGATCAGCACTGCCTTGCCGGTAAGACCCATGGCGGTTGGACTTTCTTGTCTGGAAATTTCCGGGATACGGGTGAACCCTCCGCCCGGAAGGCTCGTCCTAGAGGTCGCACAGCGTCCGCCGGGCTCCGGCCGACGTACTCCAAAAATCTCTCGCGGAACCACGGGAAGCGATGTCTGTCACGCTAGATGGGGATAAATCGGGATCGGTTCCGAATACTGCACGCAAGTTCGTGCGCGGACCGCGGCCCGAAACCGTACCGGTGCTCGTCGGCACCGCCTGCACCGTAGTCGGCCTGATCGACGTCGCCGCCGGGGTCTTCCCACGCTTCCGCCACAGCCGGATGCACACCCTCGCCGAGGTGCTCCCCGGCGCCCTCGGCCCCTTCGCCGCCGCGCTCTCACTGAGCGCCGGCGTCCTGCTGCTGCTCCTGGCCCACGGCCTCAAGCGGCACAAGCGACGGGCCTGGCGGGCCGCCGTCGTACTGCTGCCGGCCGGTGCGCTGTCCCAGTTCCTCTACCGGCACTCGGTGCTGGGCGCGGTCGTCTCCCTGACGCTGTGCTACCTGCTGGTACGCCACCGGAGTGAATTCGCGGCGCTGCCCGACCCGCGCAGCCGCTGGCGGGCCCTGGCCAACTTCGTCCTGCTCGGCGCGGGTTCGCTCGGCCTCGGGCTGGTCATCGTCAGCGTCCACCCCGGCCGGCTGGTCGGGAACCCCAGCATCGCCGACCGGCTCCAGCACGTGCTGTACGGCCTGTTCGGCTTCGAGGGCCCGGTCGAGTACGCCGGAGTCACCTCCTGGACCGTGGCCTACTCGCTGGGCGCGCTCGGCCTGCTGACCGCCGTCACCACCATCTACTTCGCGTTCCGCCCCGAACATCCCGCCGCCCGCCTCACCGAGGACGACGAGGCCCGGCTGCGCACATTGCTGGAGCGGCACGGCCGCCGCGACTCGCTCGGCCACTTCGCGCTCCGCCGCGACAAGGCCGTGGTGTTCTCCCCCAGCGGCAAGGCCGCCGTCTGCTACCGCGTGGTGTCCGGGGTGATGCTGGCCAGCGGCGACCCGATCGGTGACGTGGAGGCCTGGCCGGGCGCCATCGAACGGTTCATGGACGAGGCCAGGGCCCACTCCTGGACCCCGGCCGTGATGGGCTGCGGCGAGACCGGCGGCGAGGTCTGGACCCGCGAGACCGGACTCGACGCCCTGGAACTCGGCGACGAGGCGGTGGTGGATGTCGCGGATTTCTCCCTCGCCGGACGCGCGATGCGCAACGTGCGCCAGATGGTGAAGCGCATCGAACGTGGTGGATACGTGACCCGGGTCCGGCGGGTGGCCGATATCGGTGAGGCCGAACTGGTCCGGATCCGCCACGCCGCGGCCGACTGGCGCGGCACCGACAACGAACGCGGCTTCTCCATGGCGCTCGGCCGGATCGGTGACGGCGCCGACGGGGACTGCTTCGTCGCCACCGCCCACAAGGCCGACGAACAGAGTGCCGAATCCCCCTACGGCGACCTGAAGGCCGTCCTCCACTTCGTCCCCTGGGGCACCGACGGCATGTCACTGGACCTCATGCGCCGCGACCGCGCCGCCGACCCGGGGATGAACGAGCTGCTGATCGTCGCATCGCTCCAGGCCGCTCCCCGGCTCGGCATCACCCGCGTCTCGCTGAACTTCGCGATGTTCCGCTCCGCGCTGGCCCGCGGCGAGAAGCTGGGCGCCGGGCCGGTGCTGCGGATCTGGCGCGGCCTGCTGATCTTCCTGTCGCGCTGGTTCCAGATCGAGTCGCTGTACAAGTTCAACGCCAAGTTCCGGCCCCGCTGGGAGCCCCGGTTCGTGGTCTACCGCACCGCCCGCGACCTGCCCCGCATCTCGCTGGCCGCGATGCAGGCCGAGGGCTTCGTCAGCTTCGCGCTGCCCCGTGCGCTGGCCCGCCGGCTGCCCTCGCGCGCGCAGCGGCCCTGCGCACACGCCCGGCCCTCTCCACCGGAGCAGGGCGTCCACGCGGCGTGAGGGGGCCCGTCACGGGCCTAGGCTGGTCGTATGAGTACGTTGCGTGGACGCGGCACGGTCCAGGGCCTGCCGGAGTGGGACCGCTGTGCGGTCATGGGAGTCGTCAATGTGACCCCCGACTCCTTCTCCGACGGGGGCCGCTGGTTCGACACCACGACGGCCGTCAAGCACGGCCTCGACCTGGTGGGAGAGGGCGCCGACCTGGTCGACGTCGGCGGTGAGTCGACCCGTCCCGGCGCCAGCCGGGTGGACGAGTCCGAGGAGCTGCGCCGGGTGGTCCCGGTGGTCCGCGGACTCGTCTCGGAAGGCGTCACCGTCTCCGTGGACACCATGCGGGCCCGGGTCGCCGAGCAGGCGGTCGACGCGGGCGCCGTCCTCGTCAACGACGTGAGCGGCGGGCTCGCGGACCCGGACATGGTCCCGGTCGTCGCCGCCGCCGGAGTGCCCTTCGTCGTCATGCACTGGCGCGGCTTCAGCGAGTCGATGAACAGCCGCGCGGTGTACGGGGACGTCGTCGCGGAGGTCGTCGGTGAGCTGCGGACCCGGATGGACGCCGTGGTGGCGGGCGGCGTCGCCGCCGAGCGCATCGTGATAGACCCCGGTCTCGGCTTCGCCAAGGACGCCGGCCACGACCTCTCGCTCATCGCCCGGCTGGACGCGCTGCACGCACTGGGCCGCCCGCTGCTGGTCGCCGCCTCCCGGAAGCGGTTCCTGGGCCACGTACTGGCCGGAGCGGGCGCCGCCCCGCCGCCCGCCCGCGAACGGGACGCGGCCACCGCCGCGATCTCCGCGCTCTCCGCCCACGCCGGCGCCTGGGCCGTCCGCGTCCACGAGGTACGCGCCACCGCCGACGCCGTACGCGTCGCCCGCGCAGTCGAGGGAGCCGCGTGAACGAGTCGCAGGACGAACACGCCGACGCGGCCGCCGACATCGAGGCGGTCGAGCTGGCCAACACCGCCTTCTACGAGGCGATGGAACGCGGCGACCTCGACGAGCTCACCGGGCTCTGGCTGCCCGGCGAGGACCTCACCGTCTCCTGTGTCCACCCCGGCTGGCCGGTCCTCACCGGCCGCGGCGAGGTGCTGCGCAGCTACGCGCTGATCATGGCCAACACCGAGTACATCCAGTTCTTCCTGACCGACGTCGGGGTCTCCATGACGGGCGACACCGCGCTGGTCACCTGCACCGAGAACATCCTCAGCGGCGGTCCGGCCGAGGAGGGCAGCTCGCTGGGGCCGCTGGTGGGCCAGCTCGTGGTCGCCACCAATGTGTTCCGGCGCACTCCCGACGGCTGGAAGCTCTGGTCCCACCACGGCTCGCCCGTACTGGCCGAAACCGATGAGGAAGAGGACGAGGAGTCCCCCTCCTGAATGGGTACAAGCCCGGTGGGGAACCGAATCGCGACTCCCCGGGATTGGAATCGGGCGCTTCGGGGTATCTGCGGCTACCCGGCCCTGTGCGGTGCGCCGTGGCCCCCACGGGCGAGTGCTGTCGGTGCTCGCAGGTAGATTCCCATGAGGGCAGGACGCCGCCCGCACGCGGCGCGTGCCCCTACGACCAACAACAGCAGGAGTGATTCGCGTGGATCGTGTCGCGCTGCGCGGCCTCAAGGCCCGTGGGCACCATGGCGTCTTTCCCCGGGAACGGGAAGAGGGACAGACGTTCATCGTGGACCTGGTGCTCGGCCTCGACACCCGCCCCGCGGCAGCCGCCGACGACCTGACGAAGACCGTGCACTACGGCGTGGTCGCGGAGGAGGTCGTAGACGTCGTCAAGGGCGAACCGGTCGATCTGATCGAGACGCTCGCGGAGCGCATCGCCCAGCAGTGCCTCAAGCACGAAGGCGTCCAGGAGGTGGAGGTCGTGGTGCACAAGCCGGATGCGCCCATCACCGTCCCCTTCGACGACGTCACCATCACCATCACCCGGAGCCGAGCATGACTGCATTTTCTACCGAGGGGCAGAGCGACCCGACCGTACAGCCGGTTCCCGCCTCCGTGGTCGAACAGGTGGACGCCGCGGACATCACCCTCTCCAACCCCAAACGCGCCGTGATCTCCCTGGGCTCCAACCTCGGCAACCGCCTGGAGACCCTCCAGGGCGCGATCGACGCCCTGGAGGACACCCCCGGCCTCCGGGTCAAGGCGGTCTCCCCGGTGTACGAGACGGAGCCGTGGGGCGTCGAGTCCGGCTCCCAGCCGTCGTACTTCAACGCGGTGGTCGTCGTGAAGACGACGCTGCCCCCCTCCTCGCTCCTGGAGCGCGGCCAGGCCATCGAAGAGGCCTTCGACCGGGTCCGCGAGGAACGCTGGGGCCCGCGCACCATCGACGTCGACATCGTGGCCTACGCCGATCTGGTCTCCGACGACCCGGTGCTCACCCTCCCGCACCCCCGGGCCCGCGAGCGCGCCTTCGTCCTCGCCCCGTGGCACGACGTGGATCCGGCGGCCCAGCTGCCCGGCGTCGGCCCGGTCGCCGATCTGCTGGCCGGTGTCGGCCGGAGCGGCGTACTGCCCCGGGCCGACCTGGAACTCCGGCTGCCCGAGTAGTCGTTAGGCTCTCAGGAACAGCAGGAAAGATCACAGGCGGCACGGATCACAGGCGGCGAAGGGCGGCTCACCCGGTGAAGCAACTACGGCTCGGAGTACTGGCGGGCCTCTTCGCCGCAGCCGGGGTGCTGTCCTGGGGCGGCGCCCGCCTCTGGGACGCCCTCGGCACCCTGCCGAGCGTGCCGCTGGCCGCCCCCATCGTGCTCGCGGTCATCGCCGTCGTCCTGCTGGCGACGGCGCTCTCCATCCGCTCCCGGCTGCGCGCCCAGCGCGAGCGCCGGCCGGGCGCGAAGGGCGTCGAACCCATGATGGCGGCCCGGGCCGTGGTCTTCGGCCAGGCCAGCGCCCTGGTCGTCGCCCTGGTCGCCGGGATGTACGGCGGTACGGGCGTCTTCCTGCTCGGCTCCCTCGACATGCCGGCCCGCCGCGACCAGGCGATCTACGCCGGCTTCGCGGTCCTGGCCGGCATCGCCGTGATCGCGGCCGCCCTCTTCCTGGAGCGCGTCTGCAAGCTCCCCGAGGACGAGGACGACAACAAGAACGCGGCGGGGGCCTGAGGGCTGTCCCGCCCCGGCCCACCGCCGCGCTCGTGCCCGCCCGCAGCGTCAGCGGGCCATGATCAGGCTCATCGCCTCGGCCCGCGTCGCGGGGTCGCGGAGCTGGCCACGCACCGCCGAGGTCAGCGTCTTCGCCCCGGGCTTGCGGATACCGCGCATCGACATGCACATGTGCTCGCACTCCACGACGACGACGACGCCGCGCGGCTCCAGGATCTTCATCAGCGACTCCGCGATCTGCGTGGTCAGCCGCTCCTGGACCTGCGGCCGCCGGGCGTAGACGTCCACCAGCCGGGCCAGCTTCGACAGACCGGTGATCTTGCCGCTGGTCGCCGGGATGTAACCGACGTGCGCGACCCCGTGGAACGGCACCAGGTGGTGTTCGCAGGTGCTGAAGACCTCGATGTCCTTGACCAGCACCATCTCGTCGTGGCCGAGGTCGAACGTGGTCGTGAGGACGTCCTCGGGCGTCTGGTACAGGCCCGCGAATATCTCCTTGTACGCCCGCGCCACCCGCGCGGGGGTCTCCAGCAGCCCTTCCCGGTCCGGGTCCTCCCCCACGGCGAAGAGGAGCTCGCGAATGGCCGCGGCGGCCCGCTTCTCGTCGAACCCGCCGATCGGACCCTGGCCCTCCAGCGTCACCGGGTCGGTCATCTGTGCCTCGTTCCTCTGAACTGTCATCTGCGTGGAAATCCGCGCAGATATACGAAAGCCGCGCCCCCACAGGCTAAAACCTGGAGGGCGCGGCTTCCATTCCAGACCCGTCCGAACCCCTGTGACGGGGGTCGCACGGATCCGGCTTCTAGCTCTCGGGACGATCCTCGGGGATCGACTCGGTGGGCGGGACGATGTCCGCGACCGGGGAGCCGTTCGCCGTGGTGGCGCCGTTGGTGAGGGCGAGCTCCTTCGGTGAGAGCACCGGCGGCCGGGTGGACGGCGTGCGCCGGGCGGACCCGGTCCACGCCGGACGGGCCGGACGCTTGACGATCGGAGCGAAGATCTCGGCGATCTCCGCCTTGCCGAGGGTCTCCTTCTCAAGGAGCTGGAGAACCAGTGCGTCCAGAACGTCTCGGTTCTCGACCAGGATCTCCCACGCGTCGTTGTGCGCGCTCTCGATGAGCTTCTTGACCTCTTCGTCGACCAGCGCGGCGACCTCTTCCGAGTAGTCGCGCTGGTGACCCATCTCGCGGCCCACGAAGGGTTCGGAGTTGTCGTTACCGAACTTGATCGCGCCGAGCCGCTCCGTCATGCCGTACTGCGTGACCATCGCGCGGGCCGTTGCGGTGGCCTTCTCGATGTCGTTCGAAGCGCCGGTGGTCGGATCGTGGAAGACCAGCTCCTCGGCCGCGCGCCCGCCCAGCATGTAAGCCAGCTGGTCGAGCATCTCGTTGCGCGTCGTGGAGTACTTGTCCTCCTCCGGGAGCACCATCGTGTAACCGAGGGCGCGACCGCGGGAGAGGATCGTGATCTTGTGGACCGGGTCCGACTGAGGTGAGGCCGCCGCGACCAGGGCGTGTCCGCCCTCGTGGTACGCGGTGATCTTCTTCTCCTTCTCGGACATGATCCGGGTCCGCTTCTGCGGACCCGCCACGACGCGGTCGATGGCCTCGTCGAGCATGTTGTTGTCGATCAGCTTCAGATTGCCGCGCGCCGTGAGGAGCGCCGCTTCGTTCAGCACGTTCGACAGGTCGGCACCGGTGAAGCCGGGCGTACGACGGGCAACGGCGCCGAGATCGACGTCCGGTGCGACCGGCTTGCCCTTCTGGTGGACCTTGAGGATCTCCAGCCGGCCGATCATGTCCGGCCGGTCGACCGCGATCTGCCGGTCGAAGCGGCCCGGACGCAGCAGCGCCGGGTCGAGGATGTCGGGCCGGTTCGTGGCGGCGATAAGGATCACGCCGCCCTTCACGTCGAAGCCGTCCATCTCGACGAGCAGCTGGTTCAGCGTCTGCTCGCGCTCGTCGTGACCGCCGCCCATACCGGCACCGCGGTGCCGGCCGACGGCGTCGATCTCGTCGACGAAGACGATCGCCGGAGCGTTCGCCTTGGCCTGCTCGAAGAGATCGCGCACCCGGGAGGCACCGACACCGACGAACATCTCGACGAAGTCGGAACCGGAGATCGAGTAGAACGGGACGCCCGCCTCGCCTGCGACGGCGCGTGCGAGCAGCGTCTTGCCCGTACCGGGAGGCCCGTAGAGCAGGACACCCTTGGGGATCTTGGCGCCGACGGCCTGGAACTTCGCCGGCTCCTGGAGGAACTCCTTGATCTCGTAGAGCTCCTCGACCGCCTCGTCCGAGCCCGCCACATCGGCGAACGTCGTCTTGGGGGTGTCCTTGGTGATCAGCTTGGCCTTGGACTTGCCGAACTGCATGACCTTGGAGCCGCCACCCTGCATCTGGTTCATCAGAAACAGGAAGACGACCACGATGAGGACGAAGGGCAGCAACGAGAAGAGGATCGAGACGAACGGGGACTGCTTCGACGGCGAGACGGTGTAACCCTTCTCGATGTCACCGCTCTCGAACTTCTTCTGCAGGGTGTCGGCCAGCTCGACGCCCTGGTTGCCGATGTAGCTCGCCTGGAACTTGCTGCCGGACTCGCCGGAGAGTTTCTGGCCGTCCTTCAGCTCAATCTTGAGGATTTGATCGTCACCGGTGGTGAGCTTGGCCTGCTCCACCTGGTTCTTACTGATCGCCTGGATCACCTTGCCGGTGTCCACCGTCTTGTAGCCGCCGGACGAGCCGACGACCTGCATCAGCACGACCACGGCGAGGACGGCCAGCACGATCCACATGACCGGCCCACGGAAGTATCGCTTCACGTCCATCCATACGGAGCGAAGTCGCCCCGTCCCTCCTGCCCGTAGGTAAATGCTGCGTGTGAGTAAAGACTGTTCTTCGGACGGTACCCCAGCATTGTCACCGACGACCGCCGGGGACGTCTGTCAAACCCGCCTTCAAAGGCTCAACGGCGGGAAATCGGTGAGGGTTCCCCGGAGTCGGCACCGGTTCGCGCGGACCCTGCTCAGCCGCCGTAGACGTGCGGGGCGAGCGTGCCGACGAAGGGGAGGTTGCGGTACTTCTCCGCATAGTCCAGCCCATAGCCGACGACGAACTCGTTGGGGATGTCGAAGCCGACCCACTTGCAGTCGAGCGCGACCTTCGCCGCGTCGGGCTTGCGCAGCAGGGTGCAGATCTCCAGCGAGGCGGGCTCGCGCGAACCCAGGTTCGACATCAGCCAGGACAGGGTCAGACCCGAGTCGATGATGTCCTCGACGATCAGGACGTGCTTGCCCTTGATGTCGGTGTCCAGGTCCTTGAGGATCCGGACGACACCGGAGGACTGGGTGCCCGCGCCGTACGAGGAGACCGCCATCCAGTCCATGGTGACGGGGGTGGACAGGGCGCGCGCCAGGTCCGCCATGACCATCACCGCGCCCTTGAGGACACCGACGAGGAGCAGGTCCCTGCCCGCGTACTCCGCGTCGATCTTCGCGGCCAGCTCGACGAGCTTCGCGTCGATCTCTTCCTTGGTGAGGAGCACCGACTGAAGGTCGGTACCCATGTCCTTCTCGTTCACCCGCGTCTCTTTCTTTGCCTGCCGGGTCCGGGTGGTGCCCCGGACCTGCGCGGCCGCTCGCCTGCATGTCAGCCGCTTCTGCGTCAGCTCTGCCGAATCACCAGTCTGCCACCCTGGCGCAGGGCTTCGACGCGGCCGGGGAGGTTGATGGCCTGCTGGCCGCGCCAGCCGGTGATGAGACGGTCGACTTCCTCGATGTGCCGGGCGAACAGGGAACCGGCCGGGGAGCCCGCCTCTATGGCCGCCCGGCGCAGTACCCGGCGGCGGACGGCGGGCGGCAGGGCGCAGAGTTTGGCGCACTCCAGGCGGCCCGCGTCGTCGCGTACGTCACGGTCGGCCTCGGCGGCCCAGGTGTCCAGGGCGTCGGCGTCGTCGCGGGAGAGCTGGGCCGTACGGGCCAGGGCCTCGACGACTCCTTTGCCCAGAGCCTTCTCCAGGGCGGGCAGGCCCTCGTGGCGCAGCCGGGAGCGGGTGTAGGCGGGGTCGATGTTGTGCGGGTCGTCCCAGACCGTCAGGGACTGGACCAGGCAGGCCTTGCGGGCGGTCTGCCGGTCGAGCTGGAGGAAGGGGCGGCGGTAGCGGCCGGCCGGGCCGGACGCGGCGGCCATGCCGGACAGGGAGCGGATGCCGGAGCCGCGGGCGAGGCCGAGGAGCACCGTCTCCGCCTGGTCGTCGCGGGTGTGGCCGAGCAGGACGGCGGCGGCGCCGTGGCGTTCGGCCGCCGCGTCCAGTGCGGCGTAGCGGGCGTCGCGGGCGGCGGCCTCGGGGCCGCCGTCGTGGCCGACGCGCACCGCGACGGCCTCGACCGGGTCGAGGTCCATGGCGGTGAGGCGGCCGACGACCTCGGTGGCCCGGGTGTCGGAGCCGTCCTGGAGGCCGTGGTCGACGGTGATGCCGCCGGCCCGGACGGGGAGTTTGCGGGCCTCGAAGGCGAGGGCGGAGGCGAGCGCCATGGAATCGGCGCCGCCGGAGCATGCCACCAGCACCAGGGGGGTGTCGGGCCGTTCGGGAAGTGCGGCACGCCGCCGGCCGGCTCCGGCCTCGGCGAGCTCGGGGTGCGGGGCGCGTTTGGCGTGCGGAGCGCGTTCGGTCTGTTCGGCGAAGTCGGTGATTACGTCGTGGAGTACGCGGCGGACCGCCAGGCGTATCGCCGCGACCGCAGGATGGGGACCCATGTCCGGTGCCCTTCGTGAAGTTTCGGAGAGGAGCCTCGGAGTGCCGGGACAGGAAAGAGTGCCGTCACTCAGAGTGCGTCGATGGTGACAGAGCAATGCCGTTCATCGAGCATTGCACGCCTTCCCATGCCCCTACGGTCCCTCGGATGGGTGATTACCGGCGCGTTTACCTGTGACCACGAGCCCCTGTTCGCGCCGTGATCATGACTCTGCCTTACGGTGCACCCTCGCGATCCAGTCCGCCGGCTTGGCGATCTCCGCCTTGGTCGGCAGGGTGTTGGGCGAGGTCCAGACCCGGTTGAAGCCGTCCATGCCGACCTCGTCGACCACGGCACGCACGAACCGCTCGCCGTCCCGGTACTGGCGCAGCTTGGCGTCGAGGCCCAGGAGCTTGCGCAGCGCCTGGTCGAGCCGGCCGGCGCCACGCGCCCTGCGCTGCTGGAACTTCTCCCGGATCTCCCCGACGGAGGACACCACCTCGGGCCCCACGCCGTCCATCACGTAGTCCGCGTGCCCCTCCAGCAGGGACATCACCGCGGTGAGCCGGCCGAGGATCTCGCGCTGGGCGGGGGTCTGCACGACCTCGACGAGGCTGCGCCCGCCGTCCTCGCCCTCCTCACCCTCGGGCCGGCCGCCGGCCAGCGACTGGGCGGCCTCGCGGAGCCGTTCGAGCATCGTCATCGGGTCGACGTCGGTCTCGTCCAGGAATGACTGGATCTCGCCCTGCAGGTGGTCGCGGAGCCAGGGCACCGCGGTGAACTGGGTGCGGTGGGTCTCCTCGTGGAGGGCGACCCAGAGCCGGAAGTCGTGCGGGTCGACTTCGAGTTCACGTTCGACGTGGACGATGTTCGGGGCGACGAGCAGCAGCCTGCCGCCGCCTTCGGCGGAGGCGGGGAGGTCACGGGTGGCGGGGGCGAACGTCTCGTACTGGCCGAGGACCCGGGAGGCCAGGAACGACAGCAGCATCCCCACCTCGACCCCGGTGACCTTGGAGCCGACCGCGCCGAGCACGGCGCCGCCCGCCCCGCCGCCGCGGCGTTCCTCCATCTTGTCCAGGAGGGGGCGCAGCAGTTCGCGGAAGCCCGCGACGTTCGCCCTGATCCAGCCGGCCCGGTCGACGACCAGGACCGGGGTGTCCTCCGGTTCGGTCCCCTCCGGGATCATCCGGGTGAAGGCGCGGACGTGTTCCTCCGCGGCCTTGGCGTGCCTGCGCAGCTCCGCGACGACCTCGCGGGCCTCCTCGCGGCTGATCTCCGGTCCAGGCCGCACAAGTCGGGTCGCGGTCGCAACCGCGAGATTCCAGTCGACCATCCCCGCACCACCGATGCTCGTCATGCGTCAACCGTACGTGCTCGGCCCCCGGGCCGAGCGGCAAACGGGTGGCCGCCGTCAGCGCTTGCCCGCGGCCAGGGCGGTGGCGAGCGAGTCGAGGGCGGACTGGGCCGCGGACGGGTCGGTGGTGCCCGATGCCAGGAAGGCGAACGCGAGCAGCCTGCCCTTCGGGTCGACGACCGTGCCGGCAAGGGTGTTGACGCCGGTGAGGGTGCCGGTCTTGGCGCGGATCAGGCCGGTGCCGCCGGACTTCGTGGTGTAGCGGCCGCTCAGCGTGCCGCTGAAGCCGGCCACCGGGAGCCCGGAGAGGACGGAGCGCAGTTCGGGGTGGTCCGGATCGGCCGTACGGGCGAGCAGGCCGGCGAGCAGCGCGGCGGTGACCTTGTCGTGCCGGTCGAGTCCGCTGCCGTCGGCCAGGACCACGCCCTTGAGCGGGAGTTTCAGCTTCTTCAGCTGGGCGGTGACCGCCCGTCGGCCGCCGGCGAAGTCCGCCGGTTCGCCCGCGGCCAGCGCGGTCTGCCGGGCGAGCGCCTCCGCGATGTCGTTGTCGCTGTTGGTCAGGGCCCGCTCGATGAGCCCGGACAGCGGGGCGGAGAGGTGCTTGGCGACGGTACGGGACTTGGCGGCCGCCCGGCCCGCCTCGGGCCCGGACTTGGTGTCGACGCCGGCCTTGTCCAGCAGTTCGCCGAAGGCGTCGGCGGCGTCCCGGGCGGGGTCGGTGCTGCGCTCGGCGGGCCCGCTGGCGGTGTCGTCGAGGCGCCCCTCGTTGACCATCAGGGCGCTCAGCGGGGCGATGTTCTCGTTGGGGCCGATCGGGTGGAGTGCGGGGCCGGAGTAGCCGGACGTGTCGTACCGGAGCCGGACCTCGCGGACGCCGGCGTCCTTGAGGGCGTGCGCGGTGTCGGTGGCCAGGGTGCGCAGCGCCGCCCGGTCGAGGGTGGGGTCGCCGCCGCCGACCAGGGTCACGGTGCGGGAGTCGGCGGAGGCGCGGACGGCGGTGGGGATGCGGTGGTCGGGGCCGAGCGCGGTCAGGGCCGCGACCGTGGTGGCGATCTTGACCGTGGAGGCCGGTGTCATGGGCGCGTCGGCGCCCTTCCCGTACAGCCGCCTGCCGGTGGCGGTGTCGATGACGACGGCGCTGTGCCGGGCGCCGAGCGCGGGGTCCTTCAGCAGCGGCTCCAGCACGGAGCCGAGCCGGTGCGCCGTGCCGTCCGGGGCCCCCTGGTCCGCGGCGGTGCCCAGCGCCGCGAGCACGGCCGGGGCGCTGGGCGCGGGGGCCGGTCCGGCGGGCGCGTCGGGGTCGTGATGTACGCCACCCGTGCCGTCCCGGGCGGCCGCCCAGTCCTGCTCGGCCTTACGCTGACCCGAGTCCCAGGGACCGGCGGCAAGGACGACGCCGGCTGCGAGCGCCAGGCCGAGGGTGGCGGACACGGCCGTGAACTGCCAGTTGCTCAGCCCGTTCCGCAGGCCGAGGCGGTCCGTCAGGGCCGCCCCGCTCAGCTTGCCGAACGGCTTGACCGACGGTCTTTTCACCGGATCGTCCACCGTTGACCAGCCCCTTTCGCGAGCACACATCTCCGTGGGGGACACTTAACCATCAGTCGTATGTGTTGATCATGGAGGAGCCACCCGTGGAGTTCGACGTCGTTATCGAGATTCCGAAGGGTTCGCGGAACAAGTACGAGGTGGACCACGAGACCGGTCGGATCCGTCTGGACCGTCGACTCTTCACCTCGACCAGCTACCCGGCTGACTACGGTTTCGTCGAGAACACCCTCGGCGAGGACGGCGACCCGCTGGACGCGCTGGTCATCCTGGAGGAGCCGACCTTCCCCGGCTGCCTCATCAAGTGCCGCGCCATCGGCATGTTCCGGATGACGGACGAGGCCGGCGGCGACGACAAGCTGCTGTGCGTTCCGGCCTCCGACCCCCGGGTGGAGCACCTGCGCGACATCCACCACGTGTCGGAGTTCGACCGTCTGGAGATCCAGCACTTCTTCGAGGTCTACAAGGACCTGGAGCCCGGCAAGTCCGTCGAGGGCGCCGACTGGGTCGGCCGGGTCGAGGCCGAGGCCGAGATCGAGAACTCGTACAAGCGCCTTGAGGCTCAGGGCGGCGCGCACTGACGTTCCGCTCTCGGTTCCGTTCACGGTTCCGTTTGTGGTTCTGGGCGAGCAACGGGCGGCACACCTTCACCGGTGTGCCGCCCGTTTCGCGTGGTCACCCATCTCCCCGGCCATACTGGGCAGGAGCGCTACCGAAAGACGCGCAGCCCGATGATGAGTGAGGTCAGTGGTGGCGGAGCCGGGCGGTCCCGAGGACCAGAAGCCCCAGTCCGACGAGGCACGCAGCGCCTTCTCCCACCCCGCGGGGGTGGGGAAGCCGGCGTCACCGTCCGAGGAGGACCACCCGACGTCGGAATTCGCCCTTCCGGTGGGTCTGACACCTGAGCCACAGGGTTCGGGAGCCGCCTCGGGTACGGGTTCCGCTTCTGGCTCCGGAACACCCTCCGGCTCGGACACGATCGGCTCGGCCTTCGCCCCGCCGCTCACCTACAGCGCCCGGGACTCCCCCGCCTTCACGCCCGCGCACGGCATCCCGATGATCCGGCTGACCAAGGAAGCGCCCTGGCAGGACCGGATGCGCACGATGCTGCGGATGCCGGTGGCCGAGCGCCCGGCGCCGGAGCCGGTCCAGAAGCACGACGACGCGGGCCCCGCGGTGCCGCGCGTGCTCGACCTGACGCTGCGTATCGGGGAGCTGCTGCTGGCCGGCGGCGAGGGCGCCGAGGACGTCGAGGCGGCGATGTTCGCCGTGACCCGCAGCTACGGCCTCGACCGCTGCGAGCCGACCGTCACCTTCACGCTGCTGTCGATCTCGCACCAGCCCTCGCTGGTCGACGACCCGGTGACGGCGAGCCGTACCGTACGCCGCCGCGGCACCGACTACACCCGGCTGGCCGCGGTCTTCCGGCTCATCGACGACATCACGACCGAGGAGGGCGAGGTCTCCCTGGAGGAGGCCTACCGGCGCCTCGCGGAGATCCGCAGGAACCGGCACCCGTATCCCGGCTGGGTGCTCACGCTGGCCGCCGGCGGGCTGGCGGGCGCGGCATCGGTGCTGGTCGGCGGCGGGTTCGTGGTCTTCCTGATCGCGGCGCTCGGCGCGATGCTCGGAGACCGGCTGGCCTGGCTGTGTGCCGGGCGCGGGCTTCCGGAGTTCTACCAGTTCGTGGTGGCGGCGATGCCGCCCGCCGCGATGGGGGTGGCGCTGACCCTGACCCACTGGTCCGACGTCCGGCCCTCGGCGGTCATCACCGGTGGGCTGTTCGCCCTGCTCCCGGGGCGGGCCCTGGTGGCGGGCGTGCAGGACGGTCTGACCGGCTACTACATCACCGCGGCGGCCCGGCTCCTCGAGGTCATGTACTTCTTCATCGGCATCGTCGCCGGGGTGCTGCTGGCGCTGTACGGGGGCCTTCAGCTGGGGGCGGAGCTCGATCCGGAGGCCCGGCTCATCTCGCACGACCGGCCGGTGATCCAGATCCTGGCGTCGATGTTGCTGAGTCTGGCCTTCGCGATCCTGCTCCAGCAGGAGCGGTCCACGGTCCTCGCGGTGACCCTCAACGGCGGTGTGGCCTGGGTGATCTTCGGTGCGATGGCCCGGACGGGCGAGATCTCGCCGGTGGCGGCCACCGCGGTGGCGGCCGGTCTGGTGGGGCTGTTCGGGCAGTTGTTCTCCCGGTACCGCTACACCTCGTCGCTGCCGTTCATCACGGCCGCGATCGGCCC
Organism: Streptomyces sp. NPDC048462; assembly: GCF_043200175.1. Lineage (NCBI taxonomy): Bacteria > Bacillati > Actinomycetota > Actinomycetes > Kitasatosporales > Streptomycetaceae > Streptomyces > Streptomyces sp. NPDC048462. The sequence goes on along the minus strand of NZ_JBICXG010000016.1, from coordinate 125,079 downwards.
GCTGCTGCCCGGTTCCGCGACGTACTTCGGTCTGCTGGGCATCGCGCAGAACGAGCTGGACCGGGGTCTCGCCTCGCTGTCGACCGCGGTGGCGACGGCCGGGGCCATCGCCATCGGGGTGAACCTGGGAAGCGAGATCTCCCGGCTGTTCATGCGGGTGCCGGGCGCGGTCGGTGGCGCGAACCGCCGCGCGGCCAAGCGGACGCGCGGCTTCTGAGGCGGCGGAGCGGCTCGCCGGGAGGAGGCGCGGGAGCGCCGGCAGGGGCCGTCAGCGCTTGGCGTGACGGCCGCGGCGACCGGCGCCGCCACCACCGGCGGACGGGTCCTGGCCCTCGTCGTCGCCTGCGGCCGCTTCCTTCTTCGACCTGCTGCGGGCGCGCAGGTACTCGATGCCGATCGGCACCACCGAGATCAGCACGATCAGGACGAGCATCGCCTCGATGTTCTCGTGCACGAAGTCGAACTGCCCCAGGCCCGCGCCCAGGAGCGTCACCCCGACGCCCCACAGGACGCCGCCGATGATGTTGAACGTGATGAACGAGCGGTAGTTCATCCGGCTCACACCGGCGATGATCGGCGTGAACGTCCGCACGACGGGCACGAAGCGCGCCAGGATCAGCGACTTCGGGCCGTACTTCTCGAAGAACTCGTGGGCCTTCTCGACGTTCTCCTGCTTGAAGAGGCGGGAGTCCGGACGGTTGAAGAGCGACGGGCCGACCTTGCGGCCGAAGAGATAGCCCACCTGGTCACCGATGACCGCCGCCAGCGCGACCAGGAGGCAGACCAGCCACAGCGGGGTGCCCAGCTTCCCCGTCGTCACCAGCAGACCCGTGGTGAACAGCAGGGAGTCGCCGGGCAGGAAGAACCCGATCAGCAGACCCGACTCGGCGAAGACGATGACCAGCACACCGATCAGCCCGAACTGCGCGATCAGATGGTCCGGGTCCAGCCAGCTCGGTCCGAGCGCAAGCGTATTCAAGGGTCCGGGCTCCAGGATGTGGTGGATGGCGGCTGCGTGGCCGCCCAAAGCTATCAACGCAACGGAGTGCCTCCGGGTTCCACTGGCCCCCGTGGAGATGCACGCGGGGCGAACCGGGGCAAAACTCGGTCCCAGGAGGTGCCACAACCATGGGCATTGAGGATTACGGCGGCGGCCAGGCGGCACAGGCCGATGTGCTGGTCGTCACCACCAACGACGTACCGGGCCACCAGGTGACCCAGGTCATCGGTGAGGTGTTCGGCCTGACGGTCCGCTCCCGGCATCTGGGCAGCCAGATCGGGGCCGGGCTGAAGTCCATGATCGGCGGCGAGCTGAAGGGGCTGACCAAGACCCTCGTCGAGACCCGCAACCAGGCCATGGAACGACTGGTCGAGCAGGCGAAGGCCAGGGGCGCCAACGCGGTGCTGATGATGCGCTTCGACGTGTCCGAGGCGGCCGACGTGGGCACCGAGGTCTGCGCGTACGGAACGGCCGCGGTGATCAGCAAGCTCTGAAGCCTTACGGGGGCGGGGCGCCCCACCCCCGTAACCGCGCGTCCGGCTGCTCCCGGCGGTCCGCGTTGGCGTTGATCGCGTCGCGCAGGTGCTCGGCCAGGCCCGGCCGCATCGAGTCGTAGAACGCCTTGAACTGCGGGTCGGCGACGTACATCTCGCCGAGCCCCCGGTGGATCTGCGGCGTGCAGTCGTAGAACCAGGTCGTGATGTGGAGCCGGTGCTCCTCCGCGAGGTCCGAGGCGCGCTCCCCGGTGGCCGGCTCACCGGCCGCCATCAGCGCGTCGTACCGCTCGCCCCAGGACGCGACCTCCTCGCGCATCCGCTGCCAGTCCTCCTTGGTGTACCGGGCGGCCCGGCGCTGCGACTCGGCGTAGGTGCCGGTGTGGCCCCAGCGGCGTTCCGCCTCCCGCGCGTGGCGCTCCGGGTCCTTGTCGCCGAAGACCTCGAACTTCTCCTCGGGCGTGAGATTGATGCCCATCCTCCGTGCCTCCATGGCTGTCCCGACCGCTGCGGCCATCCGCTGCAGTGCGGCGATCCGGTCCGACAGCAACACGTGCCGCCGGCGCAGGCTCTCCTTCGGGTCCGCGTCCGGATCGTCGAGCAGGGCCGCTATCTCGTCGAGCGGGAAGCCGAGCTCCCGGTAGAACAGGATCTGCTGGAGCCGGTCGAGGTCGGCGTCGTCGTAACGCCGGTGCCCGGCACGGCTGCGCCCGCCGGGCGCGAGCAGCCCGATGTCGTCGTAGTGGTGCAGGGTGCGCACCGTGACTCCGGCGAAACGGGCGACCTGTCCCACGGAGTGCTCCATGGCTCCGCGCTCCTTTCCGTGTGCTGTGTACGTGTCCGAGCCTGCGCCCTGACGTGACGTGAGGTGCAACTCCGAAATGGGGCCACACTCCGACCCTTTGGCGGCTTATGCGTCTTTTGCCTCGCTATGGTGAGCCGATGTCCACCGATTCCGCTGTCTCCGCCGAACCGGCCCCCGCCCGCAGACTGCTGCCCCTCCTCGTACCGGCACTGGCCGTCGGGGTGGTCTCGGCCCTCGTGCTGCTCGGTGTCAGTCTGCTCGCGGACCGCTTGCAGGACGTGCTCTGGGAGACGCTGCCCGACGCGCTGTCGATCGGCCGGTACTCATCGCTGTGGATGATCGTGATGCTCACCGCGATCGGCCTGGTGGCCGGGCTGGTCATCCGGGCGGTGCCGGGCCGGGCCGGTCCCGATCCGGCGACCACGGGCCTGGTCGATCCACCGCTGCCGCCCGGCGTGGTGCCGGGGCTGCTGCTGGTGACGGTCGTGGCCCTGGCGGGCGGGGTCAGCCTGGGCCCGGAGAACCCGATCACGGCGGCGAACATCGCGCTGGCCTTCTGGGCGGGGCGCCGGTTCGCGCCGGGCGCCCCGGCCGAGCTGTGGGTGGCACTCGCCGCGGCGGGCACCATCGGCGCGCTGTTCGGCACCCCGATCGCCGCCGCGCTGATCCTCACCGAGACGCTGGCCTCGCGGCCCGGTACGGGCGAGCTCTGGGACCGGCTGTTCGGCCCGCTCGCGGCGGGCGCCGCGGGCTCCCTCACCATGACGCTGGCCGCCCACCCCAGCTTCGACCTCTCGCTGCCCGCCTACACCCACACGCACTGGGGCGACCTGCTCTCCGCCGTCGTGATCGCCTCGGCCGGGGCGGTGCTGGGGCTGGCGGCGGTGTACGCGTTCCCGTACGCGCACCGCGCCTTCCGCGCCGTACGGAGTCCGGTCCTGGCGCTGACCCTGGGCGGGCTGCTGCTCGGCCTGCTCGGCGCCCTGGGCGGCCATCTCACCCTGTTCAAGGGGCTGGACGAGGTGAAGGAGCTGGCCGCCGACCCGGACGGCTGGTCGGCCGGCCGGTTCGCGCTCATGGCCGTGGTGAAGACCGCGGCCCTGCTGATCGCGGCGACCTGCGGGTTCCGGGGCGGGCGGATCTTCCCGGCCGTGTTCGTCGGCGTGGCCCTCGGCCTGTGCGCCCACGCCCTGGTCGGCGAGGTGCCGGTGGCAGTCGCGGTGACGTGCGGGGTGCTCGGGGTGCTGCTGGCGGTCACCCGGCAGGGCTGGCTCAGCCTGTTCACGGCCGCGGTACTGGCCTCCGACATGAACCTGCTCCCGCTGCTGTGCGTCGCCACGCTCCCGGCCTGGCTGCTGGTGACGGGGCGTCCGCAGATGCAGCTGAAGGAGGACGGCACACCGCTGCGCTGAACCCGGGCGGACCTTCCCCGCGCGCCGGGTGCCCGGAATCTCCGTATGGTCGGATTCGTACGCACCTTGCGGCCAGGAACCGAGAAGGGCAGGTCGGCGATGCCGCTCCACAAGGGCTCACCCCGCAGCGAACCGTCCGCCGAGCAGCGCAGGCTGGCCCTCAACCCGTTCTTCGGGGAGGCCGACCCGACCGCCGGGATGGAGTCGGCGCCGCCCCGGCACAAGCTGCCGGACAGCGCGCTGCCGCCCGCCACCGCGTACCGCCTGGTCCACGACGAGCTGATGCTCGACGGCAACTCGCGGCTCAACCTCGCCACCTTCGTCACCACCTGGATGGAACCCCAGGCCGGGGTGCTGATGAGCGAGTGCCGCGACAAGAACATGATCGACAAGGACGAGTACCCGCGCACCGCCGAGCTGGAGCGGCGCTGCGTGGCGATGCTCGCGGACCTGTGGAACGCCCCCGACCCCACGACGGCGGTGGGCTGTTCCACGACCGGCTCCAGCGAGGCCTGCATGCTGGCCGCGCTCGCCCTCAAGCGGCGCTGGGCCATCCGCAACGCCGACCGCTATCCGGCGACCGCCCGGCCCAATCTGGTCATGGGCGTCAACGTGCAGGTCTGCTGGGACAAGTTCTGCACGTTCTGGGAGGTGGAGCCGCGCCTGGTCCCGATGGAGGGCGACCGCTTCCATCTCGACCCGCAGGCCGCCGCCGACCTCTGCGACGAGAACACCATCGGCGTGGTCGGCGTCCTGGGTTCCACCTTCGACGGTTCCTACGAGCCCATCGAGGAGCTCTGTGCCGCCCTCGACGCCCTCCAGGAGCGCACCGGCCTGGACATCCCCGTCCATGTGGACGGGGCGTCCGGGGCGATGGTGGCGCCGTTCCTGGACGAGGACCTGGTCTGGGACTTCCGGCTCCCCCGGGTCTCCTCGATCAACACCTCGGGGCACAAGTACGGGCTCGTCTACCCGGGTGTGGGCTGGGCGCTGTGGCGCTCGCCCGCAGAGCTGCCCGAGGAGCTGGTTTTCCGGGTCAACTACCTGGGCGGCGACATGCCGACCTTCGCCCTGAACTTCTCCCGGCCCGGCGCGCAGGTGGTGGCGCAGTACTACACGTTCCTGCGGCTGGGCCGGGAGGGCTACCGGGCCGTGCAACAGGCGTCCCGGGACGTGGCCCGGGGTCTTGCCGAACGGATCGAGGACCTGGGCGACTTCCGCCTCCTCACCCGGGGGAACCAGCTGCCGGTGTTCGCGCTGACCACCGAGCCGGAGGTGACGGCGTACGACGTCTTCGACGTGTCGCGGCGGCTGCGCGAGCGGGGCTGGCTGGTCCCGGCCTACACCTTCCCCGCCAACCGGGAGGATCTGTCGGTGCTGCGCATCGTGTGCCGCAACGGCTTCTCCTCGGACCTCGCGGAGCTGCTGCTGGAGGACCTGCGGCTGCTGCTGCCCGAACTGCGTTCCCAGGACCATCCGTTGAGCCGGGACCACGGACCGGCCACGTCGTTCCACCACTGAACGCCTTACCGGCTGAGCCTCGCGAACCGCCGTACCGCCAGCGGGAAGAAGACCGCGAGCAGTGCCAGGGGCCAGAGCACCGCGAGGAGTCCGGCGTGCCCGGCCGCCCAGGAGTCGCCGCCGCCGCCCGGGTTGCCGAACAGCCCGCGCACCGCTGTGGCCGTCGCCGACATCGGGTTCCACTCGACGACCGCGCCCAGCCACCCCGGCATCGACGCCGGCGCCGCGAACACGTTGGAGAGGAAGCCGACCGGCCAGACCAGGATCTGCACCGCCTGCACCATCTCCGGCCGCCCGGCCACCAGCGCCAGCAGGATGCCGAGCCACAGCATCGCGAACCGCAGCAGCAGGAGCAGCCCCACGGCCCCCAGCGCCGCGGCCGCCCCGTCGTGCCACCGCCAGCCCATCGCGTACCCCACCGAGGTCATCACGGCGAGCGCGGCCACCGACTGGAGCATGTCCGCGACGGACCGGCCGACCAGCACCGCGCCGGAGGCCATCGGCATCGAGCGGAACCGGTCGACCACCCCCTTGTCGAGGTCCCGGGTGACCGCGAGCATCGTCGACTCCAGGCCGAAGGCCATGGTGAGCGCGAGCATGCCGGGCACCAGGTACTCGGCGGTGTCACCCTCGACGCCCCGGCCGCCGCCGACCAGGTAGTTGAACATCAGCAGGAGCATCACGGGGAAGGCCAGCCCCACGACGACCTGCACCGGCTGCCGTGCCCAGTGCGCCAGTTCGCGCCGGGTCATGGTCCAGGAGTCGGATACCGCCCAGCCCGCCGCGCTCATGCCGCCACCCCCACGTCGTCCGCTCCGCGCCCGGTCAGGGACAGGAACACCTCGTCCAGCGTCGGGCGGCGCACCGCGATGTCCTCGGCCTCGATGCCCGCCTCCTCCAGCGCCCGCACGGTCCGGGCGAGCGCCGCCATCCGGTCCGCGGCCGGGGCGCCGGCCAGCCGCCGGTCCCGGTCCACCACCGCCCCGCCGGGCAGCAGCCCGGCCGCCCGGTCGAGCTCCGCCGCGTCGCGGACGACGACGTCGATCCGGTCGCCGCCCACCATCGCCTTCAGCTCGTCGGCGGTGCCCTCGGCGGCCACCCGCCCGCCGTCGACCAGCGAGATCCGGTCGGCGAGCTGGTCGGCCTCCTGCAGGTACTGGGTGGTCAGCAGCACGGTCGTGCCGCCGCCGGCCAGGGAGCGCACGGCCGCCCACACCTCGGCCCGGCCGCGCGGGTCGAGCCCGGTCGTCGGCTCGTCCAGGAAGAGCACCTCCGGGTCCGTGATCAGCGAGGCGGCCAGGTCGAGCCGCCGCCGCATCCCGCCGCTGTACTCCGCGACCGCCTTGCGGCCGGTGTCCGCGAGCCCGAACCGCTCCAGCAGCTCGTCCGCCCGGACACCCGCCCGGCGTGCGCCCAGGTGGTACAGCCGCCCGAACATCTCCAGGTTCTGCCGGCCGCCGAGCTGCTCGTCGACCGCCGCGTGCTGCCCGAGCAGCCCGATCCGGCGCCGGACCTCGCCCGCCCGGCGCCGTACGTCGTACCCCGCCACCTGCGCACGGCCCTCGTCGTGCCGCAGCAGCGTGGCCAGGACGCGGACCGCGGTCGTCTTCCCCGCGCCGTTGGGGCCGAGCACCGCGTGCACGGTGGAGCGGGCCACCGCGAGGTCGAGGCCGTCCAGCGCCCGCTCGGCGCCGTATCGCTTGTGCACTCCTTCGACGACGATCGCGTCGGTCAAAATCGCCACATCCCCCCGTAGTCAAACTTGACTAGCGAGGGAAAGGTAACCGCTCGCACCCGCATTCGTCAAACTTGATTAGTGAGCGTCCCCGGGATCGGCCGTGCCGGTCGCGTAGGGGTTCTCCTCGCCCTCGGCCAGCACGCCGACGAACGGCTCGCCCTCACCCGCGAAGATGTACGCGCCGCCCTCGATCCGGGCGATCAGCCCCCGCGTCCACTCGGCCCCCGCGTCCGCCGAGTGCACCCACATGTTCATGATCTCGCCGATGTGGCCGATCGACTCGGGCCCGGCCTCCGGCGTGTAGTACTCGGTGACCGACGTCCGCCACCTGGCCAGCCCCGCCACCCGCTCCTTGAGCAGGGACACCGCCTCGGACCGCTCCAGGTCGACGATGCCGCCCAGCCCCGCCGACAGCACGTCCAGCTTCTGGTCGTACGACGTGAGGGCCGCGCGCAGCAGCGTGAAGTACTCCGCGTCACCCTGCTCGGTGATCTCGTACTCGGTGCGCGGCGGGCCGCCGGCCGTGCTCGGGGCGACCTCGTGGGCGATCAGCACGCCCTGCTTCGCCATCTGCTTCAGTGCGTGGTAGATCGATCCGGGCTTGGCGCTGGACCACTCGTGGGCGCCCCAGTACTCCAGGTCGTTGCGGATCTGGTAGCCGTGCGCCCGGCCGTGCTGCCGTACGGCGCAGAGGACCAGCAGCCGGATCGCGGACATACCCACACACCTTTCTACTCAATTTTGATTAGAGTAGCGGTGCGTGATTCAGAGCGGGAAAACGCTCCGGCCGTGCTGGATCGATATCCACTTCTGGGTGGTGAAGGCATCCACCGTCGCCTCGCCGTTCAGCCGCCCCGTCCCGGAGTCCTTCTCGCCGCCGAAGGCGACCAGCGGGTCGTCCTGGACGGTGGTGTCATTGACGTGGAACATCCCGCTGCGGATCCGCCGGGCGAACCGCACCCCGCGCTCGACGTCCGCGGTGTGCACGGCGCCGCTGAGCCCGTACGGACCGTCGTCGGCGAGCCGTACGGCCTCCTCCTCGCCGTCGAAGGTGACCAGCAGCGCGACCGGGCCGAAGATCTCCTGGGAGAGCAGCGGGGAGTCGTCCGCGAGCCCGGTGAGCACGGTGGGCTCCACGAGGTTGCCCCGGGTGCGGCCCCGGACCAGTGCCGTGGCGCCCTCGGCGACCGCCTGGTCGACCAGGGCGGTCAGGGCGTCGGCCTGGAAGGTGTTGATGACCGGGCCGATCTGGGTGTCCGGGTCGCGCGGGTCGCCGGTCCGCAGCGCCGCCACCCGGGCGGTGAACTTCTCGGTGAACTCGGGCGCGACCGCCCGGTCCACCAGAATGCGGTTGGCGGCCATGCAGACCTGGCCCTGGTAGACGAAGCGGCTGAAGACCGCGGCGTCGACCGCGTAGTCGATGTCCGCGTCGTCGAGCACCACCAGGGCGCTGTTGCCGCTGAGTTCGAGGATGGTGCGCTTGAAGAGCGCGCCCGCCGTCGCGCCGACATGGCGGCCGACCCGGTCCGATCCGGCGAAGGAGATCACCTTGGGGACGGGGTGCTCTATGAACGCGTCGCCTATCTCGGCCACATCGGTGACCAGGACGTTGAGCAGTCCGGCCGGCAGTCCCGCGTCATGGAAGATCTTGGCGACCAGTCCGCCGCCGACCACCGGGGCGTTCTGGTTGGGCTTGACGACGACCGCGTTGCCGAGCGCCAGGGCCGGCGCGACCGACTTCATCGTCACCAGGAAGGGGAAGTTGAAGGGGCTGATGACGCCGACGACCCCGACCGGCTGCCGCAGCAGCCGGTTCTCCTTGCCGTCCACCGGGGAGGCCAGGATCCGGCCGCCCGGGTGCAGCGCCTGATGGGCGGCCTCGCGCAGGAACTCCTGGGCGGCGCGCAGTTCGTAGCGCGCCTTGGAGCGGGTGCCGCCCAGCTCGTCGATGACCGCCTCGACGATCTCCTCGGCCAGTTCCTCGGTGATCCGCAGGGCCCGTTCCATCACCCGGGCGCGCTCGTACGGGCTCGTGGCGACCCAGGACCGCTGGGCGCGCTCGGCCGCCCGGTAGGCGAGGTCGACCTCTTCGACGGTGGCGATGGTGATCGCGGCGAGCTTTTCCCCGTTGTAGGGATTGAAATCGATGATGTCCCACGAGCCGGTCCCGGTGCGCCATTCACCGTCGATGTACTGGTCGGCCAGCTCGTGGAAGAAGGACATGCGATCCCTTACTGCAGGTGCAGACTCCTGTGGGGATGTCATGGTACTGAAATATCAAGTGAGTTGGAGTAGACCACGGAGCAGATCCCGGCTCTCCTCGGGACCCGGGCTGTCCGCGTGGAGCCGCACCATCGCCTTTTCGTACTGGGCGACTTCTTCGGCCTTGTCCAGATAGAGCGCACTTGTCAGCTGCTCCAAATAGACAATGTCCGACAGATCGGATTCCGGGAATCGCAGCATCGTGAATGAACCGCTCTCTCCCGCGTGCCCGCCAAAACTGAAGGGCATCACCTGGAGAGTCACGTTCGGCTGTTCCGACATTTCGATCAGATGCCGCAATTGATCGCGCATCACCTCGCGCCCGCCGTAGGGACGGCGCAACGCCGCCTCGTCCAGGACGGCGTGGAAGCGCGGGGCCCGCTCGGCGACGAGGGCCTTCTGCCGCTCCAGCCGCAGGGCGACCCGGCGGTCGATCTCGGCGGCGGGGGCGCCGCGCATGCCTCGGGAGACGACCGCGTGGGCGTAGCCCTCGGTCTGCAACAGGCCGTGTACGAACTGGACTTCGTAGATCCGGATGAGCGAGGCCGCCCCCTCCAGACCGATATACGTCTGGAACCAGCCGGGCAGCACATCGCCGAAACTGTGCCACCAGCCCGCCACGTTGGCCTCACGGGCCAGGCCGAGCAGGGAGTCGCGCTCGCCCTCGTCCGTGACGCCGTAGAGCGTGAGCAGGTCCTCGACGTCCCTGGCCTTGAAGCTCACCCGTCCCAACTCCATGCGGCTGATCTTCGATTCGGAAGCCCGGATGGAGTAGCCGGCCGCCTCACGGGTGATACCGCGCGAGTCACGCAGCCGTCTGAGCTGTGAGCCCAGCAGGATGCGCCGCACCACGGATCCACTCGACTCGCCTGCCGCCACTGGTCCAACCCTCCCCATCGCTTCCCTGGCATCGGGGCTCCCCCTGAACCCCAGGGGCCGGATTCTGCCATCAAAACGCTTCAGCCCGTACTCATTCGATTACGGAAATGGCAAGACTTGCCCAGGACTTCAAAACTCCCACAGGGAAGAAATGAGGCAGAACCGGCACGGGATCGGACAGGTCAGGCGCGTGCACGTGCATCTGCCCTTGCATCTGCCCTGCGCATTCGGAACCATGGGCGTCGCGCACCTGCGTGCTCGTTCGTGTTGTGCCGCTGTACCCGAGTACCCGTAGTACCGAGACAGCCGCGAATCCCGGGAGTGCCTCGCATGGGGACGAATGGATCGACGATGCTCGAGCCCTTAAGGCAGGGGCTTCCCCCCATCGATCCCTCCGCCGCCTCCGGGTCAGCCACCTGCACCCTGCCCGCCCGTTACGAGGCCGTCGGCGGGGCCAGACAGTTCACCAGGTCGACCCTGACCGGCTGGGGTCTGAGCGAGCGGTTCGACGATGTCGCCCTCGTGGTCTCCGAGTTGGTCACCAACGCCCTGCGGCACGCGCTGCCCGCCGACCTCCCGCGCGATGCGCAGGACCCGCCCGTGCGGCTGCACCTGATGCGCTGGACCTCGCGGCTGGTGTGCGCGGTACGGGACCCGAGCCAGGCGAGCCCGGTCGCCTCCGAGGCCGCCGACTCCGCGGAGTCGGGCCGCGGTCTGTTCCTCGTGGAGTCCTTCAGCGACTCCTGGGGCTGGCACCCCTCACCCGCGCTCGGTGCGGAGAGCGGCGCGGCCCTGCGCGGGAAAGTCGTCTGGGCGCTGTTCCGGCTGTCCGAACCGGCGTGACACTCCGCCGGACGCGCGGTCCCGGCCCGGCGTGACATCCCGTCGGGCGGACCGGCCGACGCCGCCCGCGACGGCGGGGCACAGTGCCGGGCGGCCGGGCGGAGGTCAGCCCTCGGCTACGAGGTGGTCGAACTCCCCGTCCTTGACGCCGAGCAGCAGCGCCGCTATCTCGGCCGGCGTGTAGACCAGCGCCGGCCCATCGGGGTGGCGCGAATTGCGCATCGCCACATCCCCGCCGGGCAGTTTCGCGAACTCCACGCACGAACCCTGGGAGTTGCTGTGTCTGCTCTTCTGCCAGGCGACTCCGCGAAGCTCTGTCGCCGCCATGCCGTTGTACACGTGGTGCACAGGACGCTCCCCGAGTTGCAAGGTGCAAGTGTCAACTGTCTCGGATCATAGCTGTGTTCAAATTCCAATGCATGAGCGGATGCATGCGCAGATGCACGTGCACGCGGGGTGTTCCCCTGATTACAGCTTCTTGCAGGAGAGACGGACGGCGGGCCGTTTCCGCTCCCGGTTCCCGGAGTTGACCGCCTCAATGCCGTTGCGACTCACTGGTAGCTTGGATGGTCTTTCGTCATCCAGGGGGAATTCCACATGCGCAAACTCGTACGTACCGGTGCAGTTGTCGCCACCGGGCTGCTGACCGCACTCGCGCTCACCGGCTGCGGCAGCGACAACGACAACGACAAGCCGGACGCGGACAAGGGCTCCGGCTCCACCGCGACCCCGGCACCGGACGGCGGCGACGGCTCGTCCACCGGTGGCGGCGACGCCGCGTCGACCGGCGGGCTCGAGGCGCTGGAGGGCGCCTGGGCCGGTCAGACCGACGGCAAGGCCGTGGTGCTGTCCGTCGCCTCGGGCAAGGCAGTCGTCGTCGCCGACTCCCATGTCTGCTCGGGCAACGCGAAGGGCGCGGACAAGGTGACGCTGCAACTGAAGTGCGCCGACGGCGATGCCGACCGGACCTCCGGCACCGTCGAGTCCAACGACGGCAAGACCGTGGTCGTCTCGTGGGACGGCGGGACCAAGGACTCCCTCGGCAAGACCGACGCCGGCTCGCTCGAAGGGCTGCCCGGCCTGCCGACCCCGTAACGCCCGACTCCGCGCCCTGAGCCGCCCTCAGCCGCCCGGCCTGCCGGTGGCGTCGGCGGCCCGGGGCCCCGGGCCGCTGTCCAGGCCCCGGGAGAACTCCTCCAGGGCTTCGAGCAGGAGATCGGCCCCGTTGCGCACGACCGGGTCCGCCTCCCCTTCGCGCAGCAGCTCCTGCTCGTCCCACAGCTCCAGCGCGTCCCGCACCGGCCCCCAGTCCGGCACCCGCCGCTCCCGCACCGCCTTCGCGCCCTGCTCGGTGGCCCGGCGCAACGCCTCGGCCAGCGGCCCGGCCTCCGGTACGGGGGTGGCGCCGCCCTCCGGGAGGTGGGCCTCCATCAGCATCGCGACCCGGCCGAGCTGGGAGAGGGCGTGCTGGGTGTCGCCGGCCGCGGCGTGCGACAGGCCGCGGTGGCGCACCGGTTCGTGCTGGGCGGTGGCCACCGCCTCCTGCCAGGCGACCCGGGCCGCACGGGTGCGCAGCAGCGCGTCGCGCACGTCGTCGTGGCCCCGGTCGGCCGGGTCGGCGTACTGGTCGACGACCGCGGCGGCGTAGCGGCCGTCCTCCTTGAGCCAGTCACCGAGCCGGTTGCGCAGCCTCGGGGTCTCCCACGCCGGGTAGACGGCGTACGAGATCATCGCGAGGAGTCCGCCGGCGAGGGTGAGCACGAGCCGTTCCAGCACGGTCTGCGACCAGTCGTCGCCCGCCATGCCCAGCAGGAAGACCACGTACGCGGCGACGCAGGCCTGTCCGACCGAGTAGCCGGTGCGCATCAGCAGGTACATCAGCAGGGCGCAGACCACGGCGAACGCGGCGGACAGCTCCGCCCCCGGGTGGGCGGTCTGCACGATGACGGTGGCGACGAAGACCCCGACGACGGTGCCGCCGAAGCGGGCCACGGAGCGTTCGTACGTCTTGGAGAACTCGGGCCGCATCACCATCACGGCCGTCATCGGCGCCCAGTAGCCGTGGCCGTAGGGCAGCAGGGTGCCGATGAGGTAGCCGACGCCCGCGACCACGGAGATCCGGATCGCGTGGCGCAGGATCGGGGAGCCTTGGTGCAGTTCGCGGCGCATCGACCTGAGCACGACCGGGACAAGGCGCAGCAGGGTGGGGCGTCGCTGGTGCTCCACCTGCCGCCGGCCCCGGCTCGCGGTGATGGCGTCGGCGGTCTCCTCGGCCGCGGCCCGCTCCTCCTTGGTGCCGTCACCCTCGGCCGCCTCGATCACGTCGGAGAGGAGGTCGGCGAGCCGGTCGGCGGCGCGCAGCGGCGGGCCGGTGAGCAGCGACCCGGTGTCGGGGGTCTTCAGCGCGGCGACGGCGGACGCGGGCAGCCGCACCGGATCGCCGTGCCGGATCGCGCGGGCCGCCGCGTCGAGCAGCGATCCGGCGGCGGCGAGCAGCTCGCGCACCCGGTCGCGCTCAGGGCCCTCGGCCGGTACGCCCATGGCCGGGTCCGCGAGTGAGGCGAGCACCGGCCTGATCCGCTCCGCGACCCCGCGTGAGCCGTGCAGTTCGGCGGGGCGGCGGCGGGCCTGGCGCGGGGTGACGGCGGCGGCGCTGCGGGCCTCCATCAGCGGCACCGGGTCGAAGTGGGCGACCGGGTCGTGGCGCAGCCTGCGGGCGTAGTCCGCCTCGGCGGCGAGCGCGTCGGCCAGGGCGTCGCGCTGGGCCCCCCATCTTCGGACCGGGAACAGCACGATCAGCGCCGCCTGGACCACCCCGCCGAACGCGATCATCGCACCGTGCAGGGCCGCCTCGGCGACGGAGGTGGGCAGCGTGATCGTCACCAGCATGATCGCGACGTTGGACGCGGCGATGATGCCGCCGGTCGGGCCCGCCGCCCAGGCCAGCCCGGCGAGGAAGGTCCAGAGCACCAGCAGCAGTATGAAGAGCGGCAGCCGGGAGCCGGTGACGTAGCCGATGAACGTGGACACCGCGAGGCTGGCGCCGGAGACCAGGGCGAGCACCGGCCGGGGCCGCCAGCTGCGCTGGAAGGTGGCGATGGCCGCCTGGAAGGCGCCGAACGCGGAGCTGGCCGCGACCACGGGCCCGAACAGGGCCAGGCTCACGCCGATCACCAGGGCGAGACCGGCCGCGCCGCGGATGGCGATCAGCGGTTCGAGGCGCCGCCGCTCGATCGTCAGCCCCGAGCGGGCGGTCTCCTTCAGCGCCCGGAGCCAGCTCATGCCGAGAGCCTAACCGGATTTACCGTTATGCCCGAGTTGTTGAGGTTTCTCGGGTTGCTTGTGGCGCTGCCGCCCGCATCGCGTGCGGCGTCGCCTCGGGTCGTACGCGCGGCGGCGCGTGCGGCGTCAGCCTCGTGGTGTCCGCCCGCCCCGGCCGGAGATCTCCGGCGCGTCCGCGCCCATCCTGGCCCGGTCGGCGGCGGCCGTGCCGTGGGTCCAGCCGTCCGGGTCGACGGCGCCCCGCACCCGGGTGGTCGTGGTCTGCGGGAACATCCGCTCCGCGGTGTCCGTGACCGCCATGTCGCGGGCGGCCAGCACGGGCAGCAGCCCGGGGTCCGTCGCGGTGGACGGGCCGGCCGCGACGCCCTCGGCATCGGCCTCGGCGGTCGCGCGGGCGGTTCCGTCGGCCAGCCGGCGGCCCAGCCGCTGGGCGTACGCCATCAGGAAGGACTGCCGGAAGGTCTTGGTCCGCTTGCGCCCGCCGGCCCGCTGGCCCGCCTCGGCCCCGGTCATCGCCACGGTGCCCTGCACCAGCAGCGAGGTGTGCAGCAGTTCGACGGCCTCCAGGTCCGGCTCGAAGCCGACGACCGTCGAGAAGCCGAGATCGCTGTTCCACACGGCCCGGCAGCGGTTCGCGGAGGCGACGGCGTCGAGCAGGATCGCCTTCGCCGTCTCGTAGGGGGCGTCCACCCCGATCCGGCAGGCGCCCGGCGCGCGGTCGCTGTGGGTACGGGCGGCGAGCAGCGCCTCGTCGATGCTGTGCCGGGCCATCAGCTCCTGCGCCTTGGTGGTGAGCGCCTCCGCCTCCTCCGGGAACCCGGTCGCCTCCGCCTTGGCCAGCAGCGCCCGGATGCGGGTCAGCATGCGGGGTTCGTCGTGCG
Organism: Streptomyces sp. NPDC048462; assembly: GCF_043200175.1. Lineage (NCBI taxonomy): Bacteria > Bacillati > Actinomycetota > Actinomycetes > Kitasatosporales > Streptomycetaceae > Streptomyces > Streptomyces sp. NPDC048462. The sequence goes on along the minus strand of NZ_JBICXG010000016.1, from coordinate 109,962 downwards.
CGGGCGGCCGGAGCAGCCCGTCGCGCGGCGCACCGGGCGGGGGCCCGACGGGTTCGATCGCGGGCAGCCGCAGCAGCACCCGGTAGAGCCCGAGCAGCGCGGAGGCGTACGAGAACCGGTCCGGCCGGCCCGGCCGGGGCGCCGCCGGCAGCTCGTCCAGCTGGGACTGCCAGCGGGGCGGCAGCCCCTCGTAGCGCCGGACCTGCGAGGTGATCAGTCCGGCGGCCAGCGCGGCCCCGGGCTCGTCGAGTTCACGGCGGACGACCCGTACGAGATCGGCGGGCAGCCAGCCGCGCTCCCAGGCCCGCCGGACGAACTCCTCGCCGCGCCGCAGCAGCTCGGCGTCGCTGGCCGGGTCGGCGGCGAGGAGGGAGGCGCCGGTGTCGAGACCGGCGTCGCCGTCCGAGTAGAGGGCGGCCGCGAATGCCTGGTCGATCACCGGTTCCATGAGGTCAGGGTAGGCGTGGCGGGCTCGGCGGATTTAATCCACAGGCTGTGGACGAAATTCGCCGAGCACTGTCCGCAGCCCCCGGTCCGACGGCCGCACCGGGCCGGCCCCGATCCACCGGCCCCGGTCCGCAATGTGTCCCGCACACGTCACGGCAGGAGGACGACCTTGCCCCGGACGTGCCCCGCCTCGCTCAGCCGCTGTGCGTCGGCCGCGTCGACCAGCGGCAGGGCCCGCTCGACCGGCACCCGCAGCTCGCCGTCGGCCGCGCGCCGGGCGAACTCGGCCAGCTGCTCGGCGGAGCCGGGGGAACCCGAGAGGAAGGGGACGCCGTGCTCTGCCGCCGCCGGGTCGGCGATGGTGACGATCCGGTCCGTGGTGCCGCCGCGCAGCTCGATGGAGTCCGGCAGCGCACCGCGCCCCGCCACGTCGAAGACCGCGTCCACACCCTGGGGAGCGGCCTCGCGGACCCGGCCGACCAGCCCGTCCCCGTACTCCACCGGGGTCGCGCCGATCACCCGCAGGTAGTCGTGGTTGGCGGCGGACGCCGTGCCGATCACGGTCGCGCCCCGGGCCACCGCCAGCTGCACCGCCGCCGATCCGACGGCCCCGGCCGCCCCGTGCAGCAGCAGCGTCTCGCCCTCGGCCACCGCGAGCTCGTCCAGGACGCGGTGGGCGGTGTCCGCCGCGATGGTCAGCGCGGCGGCGTCCTGCCAGCTCAGCCCGGCCGGCTTGAGGGCGACGCCGGTGGCGTCGGCCAGCACGTACTCGGCGTAGGAACCCGTGACGCTGCGGCCCAGCACCTCGTCGCCCACCTCGACACCGGTGACCCCCTCCCCGGTCCGGTCGACCACTCCGGCGAACTCGACGCCCGGGATCGCCGGGAGCGAGGTGGGGACCACCTCGCGCATCCAGCCGCGCCGGATCTTGTAGTCCATCGGATTCACCCCGGCGGCCTTGACCTTCACCCGCACCTGGCCCGGACCGGGATGCGGGTCCTCGACCCGGGCGGGATGCAGCACCTCGGGTCCGCCGAACTCCTCGAAAACGATCGCTTCCATCGTGCCTGTCCCCTCGGTCGGTGCTCCGGGCCCCGGAGCAGGTCCGTGTCGATCTTCCCGTCTGCGACCCGCCGGTGCCAGCCGCCTCGCACTGTCAGTGCCGGGTGCCAGACTCGGTCATATGACCGAACGTTGGGCCCTGGCCACCACGGAGAGCGGTGGCGCCCGCCTCGTCCCGCTGGACGGTGCGGGCCTGCCCACCGCCCCGGTCGTGACCGAACCCGACCTGGCCGAGGCCGTCCGCTCCCGCCCCGGAGTCACCCGCTGGGTGTGGCGTTCGACCACCGAGATCTACCCCCGGCTGCTCGCCGCCGGAGTGACCGTCGAGCGCTGCTACGACATCGAGGCCGCGGAGTCCCTGCTGCTGGGACACGAGGGCCGGCTCGGTGAACCCCGCTCGGCGGCCGCCGCCCACGCCCGGCTGCTGCGTGCCCCGGTGCCGCGCGATCCGGCGCCGCGCCATGCGGTGCCCGGCTCCCAGTCCTCCCTGTTCGAACCCCCGTCCGGCACCGACCTGCCCTTCGACGCCCTGCTCCAGGTGTACGCGGAGCAGCTCGCCCGGCACGACGCCACGGACCGGCCGGGCGGGATGCGCCTGCTCACGGCGTCCGAGTCGGCCGGCATGCTGGTCGCCGCCGAGATGCACCGCGCGGGGCTGCCCTGGCGGGCCGACGTCCACCGGGACGTCCTCCAGGAGCTGCTGGGCGAGCGGTACGCGGGCGGCGGTGAGCCCCGCAGGCTGGCCGAGCTGGCCGGCGAGGTGTCGGCCGCCTTCGGCCGCAGGGTCCGCCCGGACCTCCCCGCCGACGTGGTGCGGGCGTTCGCCCAGGCCGGCATCAAGGTGAAGTCGACCCGCCGCTGGGAGCTGGAGGGCCTGGACCATCCGGCGGTGCGGCCGCTCATCCAGTACAAGAAGCTGTACCGGATCTGGACGGCACACGGCTGGAGCTGGCTCCAGGACTGGGTGCGCGACGGCCGCTTCCGCCCCGAGTACCAGCCGGGCGGCACGGTCAGCGGCCGCTGGACGACCAACGGGGGCGGGGCGCTGCAGATCCCCAAGGTGATCCGGCGGGCGGTCGTCGCCGACGAGGGCTGGCGCCTGGTCGTCGCGGACGCCGACCAGATGGAGCCGAGGGTGCTGGCCGCCATCTCCCGCGACCGGGGCCTCATGGAGGTGGCCGGGCACGACGGAGACCTCTACACCGCACTCTCCGACCGCGCCTTCCACGGCGACCGCGAGCACGCCAAGATCGCGCTGCTCGGCGCCGTCTACGGCCAGACCTCGGGGGACGGCCTGAAGAATCTGGCCGCCCTGCGCCGGAGGTTCCCGCACGCCGTCGCCTATGTGGACGACGCCGCGAAGGCCGGCGAGGAGGGCCGTCTCGTACGGACCTGGCTCGGCCGGACCAGCCCGCCGGCGGCCGGCAGCGGGGAGGACGGGGAAGCCGGAATACCGCAGGACGGCGGCGACGAGCTCGCCGGGGACGGCTCCGGGCAGCCGGCGGACGGCGCCTTCACGCCCGGCTACGCCTCGTCCGACGCCCGTGCCCGCGGCCGCTTCACCCGCAACTTCGTGGTGCAGGGCAGCGCCGCCGACTGGGCCCTGCTGCTCCTGGCCGCGCTGCGCCGGTCGATCGCCGCCGCCGGGCTCCGGGCCGAACTGGTCTTCTTCCAGCACGACGAGGTGATCGTGCACTGTCCGCAGGAGGAGGCCGAAACAGTGGTGGAGGCGGTCCGGGCCGCCGGTGAACTGGCCGGGCGGACCGCCTTCGGTGACACACCCGTGCGCTTCCCGTTCACCACGGCGGTGGTGCGGCGGTACTCGGACGCCAAGTGACCGGACCGGTCAGCGGGTACGGCGTGTGCCCCGGGGGAGGAGCCCGGGGCACACGCGCGGCGGTGGTGCCCGCCGGTCCGCTCGTCTACCCGCGTTCCCACAACGCGGGGACGTTCGGCGGCTCCCAGCCGGTCAGGGCGGTGTGCGCCTGCAGACAGCGGTACGCGACCCCGCCGTAGGTGACGCGGTCTCCCGCGTTGTAGAGCGTGCCGGCCGCCCAGCCGCCGCCCGGTTGGGTCGGCGGATCGGTCGGCGGATCCGTGGGGTCGGTCGGGTCCTGCGCGATGTCGAGGACGAAGTCGAAGGTCCCCTCCTTCGCGGAGCCGACGGGCCGGACGTTCATCAGGAGTGCCGGATCGAAGAGGGTGTCGGTGTTGTTGCGCGGCTCGTCCGGGAAGTAGAGCTGCGTGGTGAGGATCCCCGAACCCGGCGCCTGGGCCTTCACGTGGATGTGCCGGGTGCGGCCGGGATACAGCCCCGGCACCACCGTGGAGAGGGTGAAGGCGCCGGTCGCGTCGGTGAACTGGTGCCCGCGGAAGGCGAATCCGCTCATGTCGTAGGCGCCGTTGGTGTCGGCCTGCCAGAAGTCGAGCAGCACCCCGGGCACGGGCTTGCAGGCCCGCCCGAAGACATAGCCGCTGACGGTCAGCCGTACGCCCGGTGTTCCGGCGGTCACCAGGCTGGTGCGGAGCGGGGAGTTCGGCTTGAAGTACGGGCCCTCGATCTGGTCGTGGGTCGGCTCGTCGCCGTCGTCGCAGTCCGGTGTCGGGGCGAGCGGCAAGCCGGTGGCGCGGGTGTCACGTGCCAGCGCCACCCCGGTCCCGGCGAACAACGGGACCGCGGTGGCCACCAGGGCGGCCCTGAGCAGGGTCTTGCGGCTGATCGGCCGGTCCTGGGAGAAGCGGTCGACGGGGTCGGGGGACATGGCGGACTCCTCGGGGTGGGGTGCGGGGTCTGCGGTGCCGGGTCTTGCGGTGCGGGGTCTGCGGTGCCGGGGTACTACAGCGCCTGCCACAGCGCGGGGACGTTCGGGGGCGTCCAGCCGGGCTGGGCCAGGTGTCCCTGGAGGCACCGGTAGCTGCCGGAGCCGTACGTCACCACGTCACCCGCGGCGTACGCCGTGCCGGCCGCCCAGCTGCCACCGGGATCGGTCGGCGGGTCGGTCGGATCGGTGGGCGGGTCGGTCGGGGTGCCACTGGTGACCAGGGTCAGCCCGTACGCCTGCAGCGCCGGGTTGACCGGCTGGAAGTACGTCGTGCCGCCCTGGGTGCAGTTGCCCGTGCCGCCGGAGGTGACGCCCTGGGCCTGACTCCCGGAGACGAACGAGCCGCCCGAGTCGCCCGGTTCGGCGCACACGTTGGTACGGGTCACCCCGGAGACGGTGCCCTCCTGGTAGGTGACGCTGCTGTTGCGCTGCTGGACGGTGCCGCAGTGCCAGCCGGTCGTCGAGCCAGACCGGCAGACGGACGAGCCCTCCAGCGCCTCGGTGGAACCGGTGACCGTCACATCGCCGTTGCCGTAGCCGTTCACCAGCGGACGCGGGGTCCACCCGGTGTTCGCGGCGACCCAGGAGTAGTCGCGGCCGGGGAAGGTGGAGCCCTGGAAGGAGCCCTGCGCCTGCTGGTTGTAGCCGCTGGTGCTGACGCCCGGGGTCCCACAGTGCCCGGCACTGACGAAGCCGCCCTGGGTGCCGCGCTTGACGGGGAAGCCGATGGAGCAGCGCCCCGAGCCGTTCATGTAGTACGCGTCACCGCCCCGCAGGTCGGTGAACGTGCGCGGACGGCCTGACGACTGACTGAGCGTCACCAGTGCGCGGGGCACGCCGGCCGCGGCGAGGAACGTCTCGGCGGCGGCGCCCCGGCCGGCCTGGACGACGACGCGGTTGGTGCGCACATCGACGTACCAGGCGGGTACGTCCTTCGGCGGCCGGTGTCGCGCCACCCGGTCGAGGGCGTCCTTCGCCGAGGTGAGTTCGGCCAGGCTGTGGGCGACGACGACGGCCCGCGCTCCGGCCTCGGTGATCCTGGCGGTGTCCGCCGCGTCGGTGGTGGCGACGGTCAGCCCGGCCGCGTCACCGCTCACCCGGGCGCCGCCGAAACCGGCGCCGAGGGAGTGCCGCAGTCCGGCGGCCACGGCTGCCGCCCGGGTCTCCGCACCGATCCTGGCGCGCACCCCGTCGGCGGTGAGCCCGAGGTCGCGCCGCATCGCCTCGACCAGGCCGGGAGAGAGCCGGTCCGCCCCGGCGACCGGGGACTTGGGGGCAGCAGGGGAAGGGTCGGCGGACGCGGTGCCGGTCAGCCCGGCCAGGCCGAGCGCGCCGACGGCCACGGTGGCGGTGCACGCGGCCAGTGCGCGTCTTCGGAGCATGGAAGTCTCCACGGAACTCTCCTTGTGTCGCGGGGTGTTGCGGGGGAGGTCTTGCGGGGGAGGGCACGGGGGGCGTGCCGCAACGGGCTTGTTGCCGGGGAATTGCCGACAACGTAGCCGCGCGCACCCGGATCGAGGAGATCCCGTCCGCCCCATCGCATCGCGTTATGGGGCGGCCGTGAACGGCGGCGACATGGCGAAACCCGCGCTCCGGCCTCCCCGTTCACGGCCCGCGCGAGTAGGTTCCCCTCATGCGCATAGGCCAACTGCTGGGCACCGGACGCTCCGCCGACGTATACGAGCTGGACGAGCGGTGGGTCCTGCGCCGCTATCGCGTCGGGCTGGACGCCAGGCACGAGATGCCCGTCATGTCCTACCTGTCGGCCTCCGGCTACCCGGTCCCCCGGCTCGGCCCGCTGCCCGTCTCGGCCGGCCCCGGCGATCTGGTGCTGCAGCGCCTGAGCGGACCGACGATGCTGGAGTCCCTGATGTCCGGCGAGCTCGACGGGGCCGAGGGCTCCGCCATGCTGGCCGGCCTGCTCGCGGACCTGCACACCGTCCCGGCGCGGCTCTCGGCGGATCCCGAGGACCGGATCCTCCACCTCGACCTGCATCCGGGCAACGTGATGCTGACGGCCGACGGCCCCGTGGTGATCGACTGGAGCAACACCGAGGAGGGCCTGCCCGCCCTGGACCGGGCCATGACCGCGCTGATCCTGGCCCAGGTCGCGGTCGACCCCCATGACCCGGCCGCGGGCGGGGCGCGTGCGCTGGTGGACATCCTGGTGCCGCTGCTGGCCGCCGGCGACGGCATACCGGGCCGCCACCTCGCCGCGGCGGCGGCCCGCCGCACCGCCAACCCGTCGATGAGCCCGGCCGAACTGGCCCGCATCGGCGAGGCGTCGGACCTGGTCACCGCACTGTCGGCGTAGACCCCGGCCCGTACGGCACGGGCCCGCAGGGCACAGGGTCTTACGGCGCAGGCCCGTACGCACGAACCACGCTCATTCGCGCGCGCCCGCCAGTTCGACCGGCCGGGTGCGCAGCGCCAGCGAGGCGGGCAGCACGGCGAAGACCACGGCCAGGGCCGCGCTCACCGCCACCACGGGGCCGACGGTGCCCCACGGGACGACGACGCCGGACCCGACGCCGAGCAGTCCGAGGGCGGCGCGCACGCCGAGCAGGTTCAGCGCGGCGACGACCGCGCCGAGCACCGCGCCCACCCCGACCACGGCCAGCGCCTCCACCCCGACCAGCCGCAGCACCTGCGCCTTCGTCGCCCCGGCGAGACGGAGCACCGCCAGCTCCCGCACCCGGTCCGAGGTGGCCATCACCTGCGTGTTGGCCAGCGCGATCCCGGTGTACAGCAGGGCGATCGCCAGGATCATCAGCAGTCCGGTCCGGGTGCTGCCGCCGGTCGCCGGGTGGGTGGCCGCCACCCACCGCTGCGTGGTCAGCACGTCGGTGCCGGTCGCCCGCCCGGCCGCGTACAGCCGCTGCGCGACGGCCTGACCGTCCGCACCGGCCCGGACCCCGACGTCGGCACGGTCGATGCCGGCACCGGCGGCGTTGTGCGGGGTGAGGTAGACGCCGTTGCCGCCCGTGCCGGTGGCGAGCACGGCCACCACCCTCAGGGTGACGTGGCGGCCGTCGCCCAGCCAGACGCCGACGCGCTCACCGACCGTCGTGGTCAGCCACTCCTCGTTGACGACGATGCCGTCGTCGTCGAGGTCCGCGAACCGGCCCGCCACCACCGGCAGCGCGGACACGGCGGCCGCGTCCGCGGGATCCACCGCCCTGGCCTCGGAGCCGACGAGTGCCGTGCCCTCCTCCAGTACGGTCACGGAGGTCGAGCGCGAGGCGCTGACCACCGCACCGGGGATGTGCCGGGCCCGCTCGACGAACCGAGGTGAGAGCGAGCCGCCCCCGCCGTCCGCCGTGGCCACGAAGTCCCCGGTCACCTGGGTGCGCGCCTCCGCGGCCTTGGCCGCGTCGATGGTGGCCGTCGTACCCATGAGCGACGCGGCCAGGGCCACGGTGACGAGCACGGGAGCGGCGACGGCGGCCGTCCGGCGCAGCCCGGCTGAGGCGTTCTCCCTCGTCAGTACGCCGGTGGCGCCGCGCAGTTGCGCCGGCAGCCAGGTGAGGAGCCGGGTGGCGGGGCGGACCAGCACGGGTGCGAACAGGGCGCACCCGACGATGAGCAGCATCGGCTGGGTGATGTACGTCTTGCGCTTGAGCATCCCGCCGGGGTCCTGGACGAGCGCGACGGCCACCAGCACGGTCCCGGTCAGCAGTACGGCCGCGCCCAGCAGCAGCCGGCTCAGCGGCATCGAGCCGCTGTCGACGGCGGATTCGCGCAGCGCCTCGACCGGCCCGGTCCGCCCGGCCCGGTGCGCGGCGGCGACCGCTCCGGCCAGCGCCACGGCGAGCCCGGTCCAGAACGCGGTGTGCAGCGGCCAGCTCTGGTCACCGATCGCGAACCAGCGGGGCGCGATCCCCTCGCCGGCCATCCAGGAGGCGAGCCGGGGCGCACCGTACAGGCCCAGCCGGCAGCCCGCGGCCGACGCGAGCACGCCGACGAGGACGGCATCCGCGTACACCAGTCCGCGCACCTGGCCGGGGGTGGCGCCCGCCGTGCGCAGCAGGCCGAACTCGCGGCGGCGCTGGGCCACTCCGTAGGAGAAGGTCGAGGCGATCACGAAGACGCTGACGAAGGCGGTGATGCCCGCGGCCGTGCCGAGCAGGGCGTTGACCGAGACCAGGGCCTCGGCGTCCCGGTCCGGATCGGGATCGGCGCGGCGCCGCTCGTCGCCGGTGAGGACCGCCATGCCGGAGTCCCGGCCCACTGCCGCGCGCACCGCCGCCGGGTCCGCGTGCACCACCACGGCGTCGATGTCCGGCGAGATCCTGGCTGCCTCGGCCTCGGTGAAGAACACGGCGGTCTCGAAGCCGGCTGTCTCCGGGGCGGCGGTTTCAAAGACGGGGGACCGCGTCACCGTCCCGACGACGGTTCTGGTGCCGCTGCCCGCCGGGGTGGTGACGGTGACGCGGTCCCCCGTCTCCGGGCCGGAGCCGTCCCCGTCCGTCACGACGACCTCGCCGGACGCGGCCGGGGCCCGTCCGGAGGCGAGCCGGTAGGGGGTGGCGGACGCGATGGTCCAGGGGTGTCCGACAACGCCGCCGCCGGTGTGGCCGACGGAGACGGGGAACGTGCGGTCCAGTTCGGTACGGCCCAGGCCGGCGAGTTCCGCGGCGAGCGCGGCCGGGACCGGCCGGGGGTCGGTGAGCGGCCGGGTGCGGACGCCGATCGGGGTGTCCACGCGCAGCCGGTCCTCGCCCCTGACCAGGACGGGGGCCGCGGCGAACCGCTCCGGGCCCCGGTGCGGGGCGTCGAACGTCGCCGCGAGCGCCAGACCGGTGGTGGCGACGATCCCCACGCCGAGGGCCAGCGCGACGAAGGAGCCGGCGAAGGTGACCCAGCGGGTCCGGATGCCCCGGAGCACGAGACTCAGCACGGGACCGCCGCCATCCGCGTCATGCGCGCGGCGATCTGCTCGGCGTCCGGTGCGTGGAGCTCGTCCCGTACCCGGCCGTCGGCGAGGAACAGCACCCGGTCGGCGCGGGAGGCCGCGACCGGGTCGTGCGTCACCATGATCACGGTCTGGCCGTCGTCGACCATGGTGCGCATCAGCGCGAGCACCTCCTGTCCGGTGGTGGAGTCCAGCGCCCCGGTGGGTTCGTCGCCGAAGAGCACGTCGGGCCGGGTGACCAGCGCACGGGCCAGGGCGACCCGCTGCTGCTGGCCGCCGGACAGCTCGCCCGGCCGGCGCCCCGCCCGCTCGCGCAGCCCCACCCGCTCCAGTACGCCCAGGACTTCGGCCCGCGCCGGGCGCCGGCCGGCCAGCCGCAGCGGAAGCGCCACGTTCTGCTCGGCGGTGAGGGAGGGCAGCAGGTTGAACGCCTGGAAGACGAAGCCGATACGGCTGCGGCGCAGCAGCGTCAGCCTCCGCTCGCTGAGCCCCGTCAGTTCGGTGTCACCGAGGAACACCTGGCCGCCGGTCGGCCGGTCGAGCCCGGCGGTGCACTGGAGCAGGGTCGACTTGCCGGAGCCGGACGGGCCCATGACCGCGGTGAAGGTGCCGCGCGGGATGTCCAGGCTCACTTTGTCCAGCGCGGTCACCGCGCCGGATTTCCTGCCGTAGGACCGGGTGACCGAGCGGAGTCGGACAGCTGTTTCGTTCATGGGCCCAGCCAACCGCCGCCGCCCTTCCGGCACATCGCAGCGAGTGGGAGTCCCGGTGGTGGAGGTAGCTCCACCACCGGGGTCGACGCTGCTGGGTGGTCCGGCTCCCGGGCGCCGCCTACCGTTCCCCCATGCCCTCATCCCCCGGCCTCCCGCAGGCGTTGCGACAGCGCGGCTACGTACTCGGCGGCTGGCCCTGGCGGGCCGCGCTGTACCTGCTGACCGGCGTGCCGCTGGGCATCGCGACGCTCACCGTGCTGGTCCTGCTGACCGTCGCGGGCGGTGCGCTCTCGGTGGTCCTGATCGGCATCCCGCTGCTGCTCACCCTGGTGCTCGCGGGCATCCCGCTGGCCGCGCTGGAGCGGCGCAGGCTGCGGCTGATCGACCCCCGGCCCCTCGCCCCGGCGCACCGCGAACCGGACGGCACCGGGCTGTCGTCGTGGCTGCGCACCCGCCTTCAGGAGCGGGCCACCTGGCGCGAGTTGGGGTACGCGCTGCTGCTCGCCCTGGTGCTGTGGCCGCTGGAGGCGCTGGCCGCGGGGGCGGCCCTCACGGTCTGCGGCGGGCTGATCGCGGCGCCCGCGGTGCTGGCGGCGAGCGGCGGCGACGAGGTCCGGGTGCTCAAGATCTGGCTCGCCCACTCCTACCCGCCGGCCTTCGCGGCGCTGCTGGCCGGGCTGGTCCTGCTGCCCGTGTTCGCCTACCCGCTGGGGCTGCTCGCGGCCGGCCGGGCGATGCTGACCCGGCAGCTGCTCTCCCCGCCGGAGACGGGACTCGACTCCAGGATCCAGGAGTTGGGCCGCTCCCGGACCCGCCTGGTGGACGCCTTCGAGGCGGAGCGCCGCCGGATCGAACGCGATCTGCACGACGGTGCGCAGCAACGGCTCGTCGCCCTCTCCATGACGCTCGGCCTGGCCAGGCTGGAGAGCCCGGAGCCACCGCTGGCCGGGCTGCTGGCCAAGGCCCACGAGGAGGCCGGGGTCGCCCTGGTGGAGATCAGGGAGCTGATCCGGGGCATTCACCCCCAGGTGCTCACCGACCGCGGGCTGCGGGCCGCCGTGGAGGACGTCGCGGACCGCTCGGTGGTGCCGGTGGACGTGGACCTCGACGTGCCGGACCGGCTGCTCGAAGCGGTCGAGACCGGGGTCTACTTCGCGGTGTGCGAGGCGCTCGCCAATGTGGCCAAGCACAGCGGGGCGCGGCGGGCCCGGGTGACCGGCCGGGCCGAGCGGGGACGGCTCGTGGTGGAGGTCTCGGACGACGGCGTGGGCGGGGCGGTGACCAGCGGCGGAACGGGACTTGAGGGGGTGGCCGACCGTCTCTCGGTGCTCGGCGGCCACCTGCTACTGTCCAGTCCCGCCGGCGGCCCCACGGTGTTCCGCCTGGAGGTCCCCGCCCCGCCCGCGGGCAAGCCGCCCACGAACAGAAGGGCCTGACCCGTGCGGATCGTACTGGCCGAGGACAGCGTGCTCCTGCGGGAGGGACTGGTCGGTCTGCTGGAGCGGTTCGGGCACCAGGTGGTGGCGGGAGCCGGCACCGCCGACGAGCTGATCGCGGCCGTCACCGAGCACCGCCCGGACATCGTGGTGACCGATGTCCGGATGCCGCCGGGCTTCTCGGACGAGGGCCTGCGCGCCGCGATCGAACTGCGCACCCGGCAGCCGGATCTCCCCGTCCTCGTACTCAGCCAGTACGTTCAGCGCGCCTATGCGGAGGATCTGCTCGACTCCGCGGACGGCAGGGGCGTCGGCTATCTGCTCAAGGAACGGATCGGTCACGTCGAGGAGTTCATCGACGCCCTGCAGCGGGTCGGCGCCGGTGACACGGTGGTGGATCCGGAGGTGGTCCGCCAGCTGATCCGGCACCGCAGGGACCCGCTGTCGCGGCTGACCGCCCGCGAGCAGGAGGTGCTCGCGCTGATGGCGGAGGGCAAGTCCAACGCGTCGGTCGCCGCGGCGATGACGGTCAGCGAGGGCACGGTCAGCAAGCACTTCGGCAGCATCCTCGGCAAGCTGGATCTGTCGCTGGACGACACCACGAACCGCCGGGTGCTGGCCGTACTGGCGTACCTGCGCGGTTAGGCCGTGTTTCAGAAGTCGCCGGCCTGCCTGGTTGGCCGTCCGGGGCTGTCGGAGCTCACCCACCACTCACACCAGGCCCGCTGACCTGCAGGAGTCACGATGGCGCCAGCCCGGTGGTCACTCTGAAATGCTCAGTGAGCAGGAATCACCGGCCCCACGCGCCGTCAGTCGTGGAAGAGGTGTGTGGCGTGGGTCACCGCACCACCCGCGCGGATCGCGGCGGCCACGACTGCGGTCTCGGTCAGCTGAGCATCGTCGGCGCCCGCGTCGCGCGCCGCCTTGGTGTGCAGCTCGATGCAGTACGGACACTGGGTCGTCAGCGCCACCCCCACGGCGATCAGCTGCTTCTGCAGCACGCTGAGGCTGCCTTCGGTGAAAGCGGCCTTGTCGAAGGCCCAGAACGCCTTCATGGCCTCCGGAGCGTTGGCATCCAGCTTGTCCAGGCGCTTGAGGTTCTTCATGTCGAACATGGAACACTCCTCACATAAATGTGTGTTTCACGCATATGTCATATAATAGAATCAGAGTTGAGGAAGGGCAATCGATGGACGAAGTCACCGAACGGCTGGCCAACGTCGTCGGCGCCACGGCCCTCGGCCTTGTCGACCGCATTTGGCAGGCGATCGCCGAGGAGTCAGTACCGAACGGCGAGAGCGCCGCGGCCCTCTCAGTCATCGACCACGCGGCCGGCCTGTCCATCGATCAGTTGCGCCACGTACTGGCCCTGTCCCATCCCGCAACGGGACGGCTGGTGGCCCGGCTCGTCACAGAAGGTCTGGTCACACACGCGCAGGCGGCCTGCGACAGGCGTGTCGCGGTCCTGCACCTCACGCCGGAGGGAAAGAGATCACTCAGCGGCTTCCGCCAACGTCGCGCCGAAGTCGTGGCGCAGGTTCTGGGCGCTGTGGCCACAGAGGATCTGCCCGCCCTGCAGCGGGCAATGGATGCGATGGCCGGCGCTCTTCCCCACAACGCGCCCTCGGCCCTGCGCGTGTGCCGCTTGTGCGATCAAGACCGCTGTATTGAATGCCCGATGACCAGCTTCGGGACCCTCAAGGTCGTGGCCGGCCAATCCGGTTGACCATTCGCCGAACGCAGCGATCGGACGGTGCCTTCGAAGCGGACGGTGAGTTTGCCGAACCGGGTGACCACCGCCCGGTTGCGCTCGAGCAGACTGATCCCGCACTCGACCGCGTGCCGAGTCTTGTGGTCCTGGCGGTCGAAGGCCGGAGGCCGCCCGCCGGCTTTCCCCGCCGTCTGCGGTGGGCGACCTGGTCGGCAGGCTCGGGAATCGTGCAGCAGATTCCGCGCTTTCGCACGTAGGCGCGGATGGCGTCCAGGACAGCGGCGAACCGGGGACCGTCACCCCACTGACCGGCGGTGACCAGCATGGACAGAACAGAGCCGACTTTCAGAACACGGCCCAGGCCGCGTCCGGCGCAGTACCGGCGGCCCCGGGTACGGCCCCGGGTTCGGGTAGGTCTCAGGCCCCGGGTTCGGGTACGCATACGCCTTCCGGCCCGGACAGGGCCTGCCGCGCGAACGCCACCACATGGGCGCGCAGATCCAGCACGCCGGCCCCCACCCCCGCTCCCCCCTGCCCTCCCCCTTCCGTACCGATGATCAGCCGCGCGAGCTGCGGTACCGCGTTCGGCCAGGCCGCGAGCCCGATCATGCTCAGCAGGCAGGCCGCGACCTTCGGCGATGCCTCCGTCCCGAAGCTCTCGGCCAGGGCGGCGATCTTCTCCTCGTAGCGGCCGCGGCGGCGATCCTCGTTGGGCAGCACCCCGTCGCGGTAGTGCAGCCCCTCCCAGAAGAAGAGCCTGACCAGGACCGGGTTGTCCCGGTGGAAGTCGTACACCCGCCCCACGTACTCCGCGGGGTCGTCACCGGCCTTGAGCGGGACGGCCTCGGCCAGCTCGTCGAGCGCACGGCCCACGACGGCGTCGAACAGCTTCTGCTTGTTGCCGAAGTAGCCGTAGATCCGTTCCTTGTTCACGCCGGCCAGCTCCGCGATCCGGTCGACGCGGGCTCCGGCGATGCCGTGGGCCGCGAACTCCTCCTTCGCCGCAGCGAGGAGCCGTTCCTTGGTGGGGGGCGCTTCCGAGGTCATGGCACCAGCGTAGAACGAGTTCACCACTGAACCAACCAACTAGATGGTTGACACCCAACCAGTTGGTTGGTTCAGTGGAGCTCGTCACCGAACAGCAGCGGCAGAGCCCCGGCGGCACCGAACGATCCCCGCCCACGGAAGGAACCTCCGATGCCCACCACCACCGCCTCACCGACCGCCCCCAACGCCACCCGGGCCCAGCCCGTCCCGCCGCCCTCCGTGCACACGCGGGTCCTGCTCACCTGGCTGGCGGTCTTCACCACCCTCACTGTCGTCCAGCTCGCGATCGGCCCTTACGTGACGGGGCTCCCGACGCTCCTGCGCACGCTGGTCATCACCGGCATCGTCGTCCCGGCCGTGGTCTACGGCCTGGTGCCGAACCTCCTGAGGATCCGCACCGCGGCGCTGCGCCGGCTGCGCTGAGGACGCCCGGCCCGGGAGGCCGGAACGCCTCACACGGTGGACGCCTTCGATTCGGCGGACGCCGTCGATTCGGCGGGCGGGGCGGCGTATCCGTACACCGCCGACTCCCCCAGCTCCTCCTCGATCCGGATGAGCTGGTTGTACTTGGCCGTGCGGTCCGACCTGGACAGGGACCCGGTCTTGATCTGCCCGCACCCCGTGGCGACGGCCAGATCCGCGATGGTCGTGTCCTCCGTCTCGCCGGAGCGGTGCGAGATGACCGCCGCCCACCCGGCCCGCCGCGCGACGCCCACCGTCCCGAGCGCCTCGCTCAGCGTCCCGATCTGGTTGACCTTGACCAGGACCGCGTTCCCCACGCCCGTACGAATGCCCTCCCGCACCAGCGCCTCGTTGGTGCAGAACACGTCGTCCCCGGTCAGCTGGCACCTGGCCCCGACGCGCGCCGTCAGCTCGCGCCACCCGTCGAGGTCGTCCTCGGCCATCGGGTCCTCCACCGAGACGATCGGGTAGGCGTCGATCAACTCGGCGAAGTAGTCGACCTGTTCGGCCGACGTGCGCCGGACGCCCTCCCCCTCGTACACGTACACGCCGTCCCGGTAGAACTCCGACGCCGCCGGGTCCATGACGAGACCGATGTCCGTACCGGGCCGGTACCCGGTCCGCTCGATCGCCGCCACGACGAAGTCGAGCGCCTCCTCGGCCGTACGCAGGGCGGGTGCGAAGCCGCCCTCGTCGCCGACACCGGTGGAGTGACCGGCGGCCAGCAGGTCGCGGCGGAGTGTATGGAAGACCTCGGAGCCCATCCGGACGGCCTCCGCGAACGACCCCGCGCCCACTGGCGCGATCATGAACTCCTGGAAGTCCAGCGGGTTGTCGGCGTGGGCGCCGCCGTTGACGATGTTCATCATGGGCACCGGGAGCACCCCGGCGTCGGCCCCTCCGAGGTAGCGGTAGAGCGGCTGCCGGTGCGAGGCCGCGGCGGCCTTCGCCGCGGCGAGGGAGACCCCGAGCAGGGCGTTGGCGCCGAGCCGCGCCTTGATGGGCGTGCCGTCGAGCGCGATGAGCGCGGCGTCGAGGCCGGCCTGGTCATCGGCATCGCGCCCGGTGACGGCAGCCTCGATCTCGCCCTTCACGTGGCCGACGGCCCGGTCGACGCCCTTGCCGTGCCAGCGCCGGGCGTCACCGTCGCGGAGCTCCACCGCCTCACGGGCTCCGGTGGAGGCACCGGAAGGGACCGCGGCGCGGCCCAGGGAGCCGTCGGCGAGGACGACATCGACCTCGACGGTGGGGTTGCCGCGGCTGTCGAGGACGGCGCGGGCGGTGACGCCTTGGATGGTGGTCGACTCAACTGTGCGTGCGGGCATAGGAGTTCCTTCCCTGATCACCTGCCGGACCCTGGCTGCGACGACGCTGGCGCTCGGCCCGACACGATGAAACTGTACAGCATTGCTGTTCAGTCGTGCTGTACAGCTCTGCTGTTCAGCAGCACTGCACAGTTATGCTGTACGACGGCGTTCCCGGGTTAAAGTGCCCTATGCCGACCCCGGAAGCCGCCACCGTCGCCGCCGAACTGCGTACCGCGATGGGCAAGCTCAGCCGCCGCGTGAAGCGCGAGGACCTGATCCCGGTCGGGCAGGTCGCCGTGCTCGGCGTTCTGGACCGCGACGGCGCCATGACCACCAGCGATCTCGCGACCGACCAGCGGGTGCGCCCGCAGTCGATGGCCCGCGCGGTCGGCCTCCTCCTCGATCAGGGCCTGGTCTCCCGCAGGGCCCATCCGACGGACGGCCGCAAGTCCCTGGTCGAGCTGTCGGACGCCGGCCGGGCCGCGCTGGAGGCGGAACGCGGCCGCAGGGCCGGCTGGCTGGCGCAGGTCATTGAGGCCGAACTCTCCGAGGAAGAACGCAGGTTGCTGGCGCGCAGCGCGGCCCTGATGGAACGGCTGGCCGGCCGCCAGGGCCTGTCCGGACCGTCATGAGCGCGCCCGGACACCCTGGCGGCACCGGTCCCGAGGTGACCGTGGACGACGGCGTCGAGGTCCCGGTCCCGGCCGACGGCGAGGTGTGGACGGTCGGCGCGGTCATCCTCGACCGGGACGGCAGGGCCTTCGCCCAGAGACGGGGCCCGCACCGGCGCCTCTTCCCCGACTGCTGGGACATCGTCGGCGGCCACGTCGAGCCCGGCGAATCACTGCTGGACGCGCTCGCCCGCGAGGTCGAAGAGGAGACCGGCTGGCGCCTGCGCCGCGTCCGCCGTCTCTTCGGGATCACCACCTGGACCGGCGACGACGGGAACGGGGAGCGGCACGAGGCCGACTACCTCGTCGAGGTCGACGGCGATCTGGCCCACCCCGCGCTGGAATGGGCGAAGCACACCGCCTACGACTGGTTCGGCCCCGACGACCTTCCGCGCCTGACGGAGAACCGGGCCCCCGGCGAGCACCTCATCCACGACCTGATCGCGCGGGCCCTGCTGGATCGCTGACCGACCGGCCCACACACCGATACCGATCCGCTCACATACCGTTCGGCTCACACACCGTTCGACTCACACACCGATCGGCTCACACACCGATCGCCAGCGCCACCAGCGTCAGGGCGATGCCCGCCCCTCCGTACAGGGAGGCCGCTGCCCGGTGTGCGAACAGCGGCATCTGCCCCGGCAGATACATGCGGGCCGGCTCCCGCGGATCGAGCTCCACCGCCACGGCCTGGCCGACCGAGATCCGCAGCTCCTTCCCGTACAGCGATCCGTTCATCACCCGCCCCTCGTGCACGACCGGGCCCAGGTGGTAGCGCGTTTCGTCCGAGGAGAACCGGCCCGCTCCATACCCGGAGCACGGGATCTCCAGGGAGATCCGCCGGCCTCGGCTCCGGATGTCCGACACCAGCAGCGCCACCGCCCACACCACGGCCCCGGCTGCCGGAACGAGAACCACGAGCACGCCTGCCCACCTCATCGCCAGAAACGAATGAAGACACGAATGAAGGAAAGAGATACGGCGTCAGCGTACTGATGGTTCCGGGGCCCCGGCCGTCCGCCCCATTCACGGGTCGCCGTACAACGAGCGCAGTTCCGACGCCAGTTCCGCAAGTCGCGCCCGCGTGCCGGGCGGGCCGAGTACCTCCACCCGGGCTCCCAGGCCTGCCAGCTGGGAGGCCAGTGCCTCCGGCGAGGGGCCGTCCACCTCGATCTCCAGCCGCCCGTCCGCACCCACCGCGCCGATCCGCAGCCGGCCGCCGAACAGGCGCTGCAGGACGGCCTCGGCCCCGGGGTCCGCCAGCCCCCGCGCCGTCACCGCGTGCATGCGGTCCTCCATCGCCCCGGCCAGCGAACGCCAGGTCGTGGCGAGGTCGAACCCGTCGGGCCGCACGACGGGTTCCCCGGTCGGTTCGACGGAGGTGACGCGGCTGAGCCGGAAGGTCCGCAGCCCGCGCTCGGTGCCCGCGACGAGGTACGCGACGCCCGCCTTGGACGCGAGCCCGAGCGGATGCACCGTCCGCTCACCGGCGGGCCTGCCGGGGCCCGCGTACCCTAGCCGGACCTGCACCCCGTCGATCACCGCTCGCTGGAGCGCGTCGAGCCGGGGCGCGTCGGCCGTGACGGCGGTGCGCGACCAGTCGGTGGCATCGGCGACCCCGGCACGTACCGCCGCCTCGGCGTCCGGACGCAGCGGCGTCGGCAGCGCCCGTACCAACTTGCGCAGCACGGTGCGCAGTTCGGGGGTCGCCGAGGACGGCCCGGCCAGCAGGAACAGGGCCCGGCTCTCGTCGGCGGTCAGCCCGGTGAGGTCGGTACGGGCGCCGCCCACGAGCGACCAGCCGCCACCCCGCCCGCGCTGCGAGTAGACCGGAATCCCGGCGGTGGCCAGCGCCTCCAGATCGCGGCGGGCCGTGCGTTCGGCCACTTCGAGTTCAGCGGCGACCTCCGCGACGGTCACCCGCCCACGCGACTGGAGGAACAGCAGCAACGCCACCAGACGATCAGCCCTCACGCAGTCCAGTCCTCACGCAGCTCATCCCTCATGCGATTCAGCCTCATGTGGTTCAGCCTCATGCCGGTCGGTTCCCATGCCGGTCATTCTCTTCCGGAAAGTGGCCAGAAGGTGGCCACTTTCGCTTTCAGGATGAGGTCATGACCGACAACACCACGCACCTCGCCGACACCCGCACCGCCCTCTGGAAGGCCGTCGGCCTGGCCGGATCGACCCTGGCCGCCGTGGCAGCCCTCCCTCCGGAACGGCTGGACGGCCCCACGCCCTGCCCCGACCACACCGTGCGGCAGCTCTCCGACCACCTTCTCGCCGTGCTGCGCAGGGTCGCTCTGATCGGGCGCGGCGGTGACCCGCTGGACCTCCCGGCGGTCGCGGACGACGTCACCGACGCGGACCGGGCGGCGAAGTGGGAGAGCGCCGCCCGCGAGGCCGAGGACGCGTGGTCGGACCCCGGGGTCCTGGGGCGTCCGCTGCGACTGCCGTTCGGCACCCTGCCCGGGGCGGCTGCCGCCACCGCGTACACGACCGAGTTCACGCTGCACACCTGGGACCTGGCGACCGCGACGGGCCTGCGCCCCGCCTGGGACCCGGAGGTGCTGGCGGGATCGCTGGCCGCGATGGGACGCGCCCTGCCGGCCGAACCGCGCGGCGGCCGGGTGCCGTTCGCCGCCGTGGTGGAGGTGGGCGCGGACGCCGAGGACATCGACCGGCTCGTCTCCTGGTACGGCCGGAAGCCATGACCGCGACACCCGCCAAAAGCGTCACCACCAGCACCAGCACGCACCAGCCTCCCGACAACGCAGGAGTTGACCGCATGATCGTGGTAACCGGAGCAACCGGAAACGTAGGACGCCCGCTCGTACACGCACTCGCAGCGACCGGCCTGGACGTGACGGCGGTGTCCCGGAACGCCCCGGCGGACCGGTTCGCCGGGGCCGGGGAATCGGTACGGCACCACAGCGCGGACCTCGCCCGCGCCGGCGGCCTGCGCCCCGCGCTCGACGGCGCCGACGCACTGTTCCTGCACGACACCGGGGCGGGCGCCGGGCTCCTGGACGTACAGGGGATCCTCGGCGCCGCGAAGGCGGCAGGGGTGGGCCGGATCGTGCTGCTGTCCTCGCAAGGTGTGGCCACCCGCCCCGAGTCGGCCTCCCACGGCGGCGCGGGGCTGTCGCTGGAGGACGCCGTACGGCGGTCGGGCGTGCGGTGGACGATCCTGCGCCCCGGCGGTTTCGCCTCCAACGCCTACGCCTGGGCGGACTCGGTCCGCATCCACCGGACCGTCGCCGCGCCCTTCGCGGACGTGGGCCTGCCGGTCATCGATCCGGCCGACATCGCCGGGGTCGCCGCCGCGGCACTGCGCGAGGACGGCCACGCGGGAAACACCTACGAGCTGACCGGACCGGCCCTCAGCACACCCCGGCAGCGCGCGCGGGACCTCGCGGAGGTGATCGGTGAGCCGATCACGTTCGTCGAGCAGAGCCGCGACGAAGCGCGTACGCAGATGCTGCGGTTCATGCCCGAGGCGGTGGTCGAAACCACGCTCGCGATCCTCGGTGGGCCCACGCCCGCCGAGCAGCGGATCAGTCCCGTCGTCGAACAGCTCCTCGGCCGCCCGGCCCGCACCTTCACCGAGTGGGCCGCCCGGAACACCGGGGCCTTCAAGTAGCGGCCACCCGCCCCTCGCACCCTGGTGGGGCCCTGTGGAGAACCGGTCGTGTCCTGTCGCGCGTCCTGTTCTACGGTGCTTTCAGTCACCTACGACGGGGGAGAGACATGGGTGGGGCGGGGACGGTGCTGGCCGAGCGGATCGCGGAGCGCAGGGCGGGGGTCGGGGACCCGAGGGCGCTGGTGGGTGAGATGCGGCGTTCGGTTCTTCTGGTGCCCGTGGCCGACGGGGTGCTGTGGTCGGCGCACTCCGGTGGGGTGCGGTGGATCTGCGGGTTCAGTGACGAGGCGGCGCTGGCCCGGTTCGCGGTGCTGCACGCACCAGGTGATCAGCCGATGGACTACGCGGCGTTGCTGGGTGCGCGGATCGTGGACGAGATCGTGCCGGCGCTGGGCGAGCCCGCGGGTCTGGCGGTCGACATCGCGAACGAGGACGGGTCGATGTTCTTCCCGCCGGTCACCGGGATCGTTCCGGACGCCGTCGCCGTCGATGCCGGTGCGGGTGAAGCGGGGGCCGGGCGGTGAGTGGTGCCGGGGCGGATCTGCATCTCGACAAGGGGTCGGTCACCAAGTTCACCAAGTTCACCAAGGGCCTGAACTCGACGATCGACTAGCTGGGCGATCTCGGCTAGCTGGGCGATCTCGGTGGTGCGACGGGTTCGGTGATGGACAAGGGTTTCTCGTCGTTGGCGATCACGGGGATAGAGGCCGGGCATCACGGGGTGTCGGTGTGGCGTGGCTGGCGGAGATCGGCGAGCGCAACGGCCACAGCATCGCCATCGACCGCGACGAGGCTTCAACGAACTCACGCAGGAACGCAGTTGGGTCAGAATCTTCGGGGGACCGGATTAATGTTCCGCAATCATCAGGAACTCGATGTCACCGTGATCGCGGTCGCTTCGGTGGGCTCGCGGGTCGAGGTGGTGGGCTCGCGGGTCGAGGTGGACGGCGAGACCGGATTCATCGACCAGGTGAAGCACCCCTCCTGGTGGGACGAGAACCGCCCGCCGCCCAAGGCCGGAGACCGGCTGCACGTCGTCGTGCTGGACGCGAGCCGGGAGGAGCCCCGGCTCAGCGCGCTGCAGCGGGACATCGACATGGGTCGTCACCTCCGGGCCACCGAAACGAGACCCCGAAGGCCGGGTGGGTACGCGCCCCAATAAGCAGGCAACGGAGGCTCGCCGTCCGGCCGCTGACGTGACAGGAGATCCGGTGCTCCTGAGTCTCGACTGGATCAAATGCCACGAAAGAACTGTGGACTTCATCCATCCGCCCTGGAGCGCCAGGGTCGGATTGTCGGGGAGTGGTGTGAACTCCCTGACGAGAGGCGTCATCCTCACCGCTCTTACGGATGACGAGCCATGAGGTGGCTGCGGATGAACGTTGCGACGTGGCTGCGGATGAACGTTCCGGCCTCGTCCAGGGCTCGCACGCCCTCGGCGCGGACGGCGGAGAGCCCCGAAGGAGGTCCGGCGCGAGGTCCGGCGCTCAGGCGATGCCGCCATTGGCGAACAAGACCTGGCCGTTGATCCACCGGCCGTCGGGGCCGGCCAGGAAGGCGACGGCGCTCGCGATGTCCTCGCTCGTGCCGAGCCGCTCCAGCGGGGAGGCGGCGGCGATCCGCTCGACCAGCTCGGAGCTCTTGCCCTCCAGGAAGAGCGGGGTGGCGGTCGGCCCCGGAGCCACGGCGTTGACGGTGACGTCCCGGCCGCGCAGTTCGCGGGCGAGGATCAGGGTCATCGCCTCGACCGCTCCCTTGGTCGCCGCGTAGGCGGCGTAGTTGGGCTGCTGAAGCCTGGTGACCGAGGTCGAGAAGTTGATCAGCGCACCGCCGGGACGCAGCCGCCGGGCGGCGAGCTGCGAGACGACGAACGTGCCGCGCACGTTGACCCGGTGCATCCGGTCGAAGGCGTCGAGATCCATCTCGGCCACCGGAGCGAGCAGCATGATCCCCGCGGTGTTGACCACCACGTCCACCCCGCCGAAGCGCTCCTCGGCCACGTCGAACAGGGCCGCCATCGCCGCCTCGTCCGCGACGTCTCCGGGTGCGGCGACGGCAAGGCCGCCCGCCTTCTGGATCGCGTCCGCCACCTCTCCGGCACGCTCGGGGCTGCCGGAGTAGTGCACGAGGACTGCCATGCCCCGCGCGGCCAGTGCGGCGGCGACGGCACCGCCGATCCCGCCCGAACCCCCGGTCACGATCGCCACACGGGTGGCGGACTGCTCAACGGTGGTCATAACGACCTCCCTCTCATCTTTGTGGACAGTGAGTACACTACCTCTATATGGACTCTTGGTCCATATAGATATGGTCGATGAGTCCATATAATCCCTCCAGGCCCGCGCCCACCGGGTCGGCCACGCCGGACAAGGAGCAGACGCATGGAGCGATCAGAGGGATCAGCGGGCGCAACGGGCGCAACGGGCGCAACGACCGATCCGCTCAAACCGGGGCGCGGACGCCGCCGCGCGGAGGACGTCCGCCGCGCGACGCTCACCGCGGCAGCCGAACTGCTGCTCACCGAGGGGGTCCACGCCCTCACCTTCTCGAAGGTCGCCGCCCGCGCGGGCGTCAGCAAAATGACCCTCTACAAGTGGTGGTCCTCGCCCGGAGCCCTGGCCTTCGACGCCTACTTCGACACGCTCAAGGAGACCCTCGCCTTCCCCGACACGGGCGACATCAGGCGCGACCTGACCACGCAACTCCACAGCTTCGTCGACCTCCTGAGCCGCACCGGCCCCGTCACCGCCGGGATCATCGGAGCCGCCCAGGGCGACCCCGACCTGGCGGAGGCGCTCTCGACCCACTACGTCATCCAGCGGCGCGCCCTCGCCGTCGAACGCCTCACCCGCGCACAGGAGGCCGGCCAGATCCGCGCAGAGGTCGACCTCGAGACGATCGTCGACCAGCTCTGGGGCGCCGTCTACCACCGGCTGCTGCTCCCCGCGCAACCACTGAGCACGGAGTTCGCGGACCGGCTGATCGCCAACCTCCTCCAGGGCGTCGCCCCGGTCACCCCCGGCTCGGGAACGTGAGCAGGCATGAAAAAACCCCAGGTCACGGCGAGTGAGTCCTGGGGTTAATCCGAGCCGCCTTCGGGATTCGAACCCGAGACCTACGCATTACGAGGGCCTTCAAGATCATCCCGGGTGGTGCTGGGCAGTGCCTGTGAATCCCGTTTCCGCAGGTAGGAGAACTGAACCGCTCGCCACGCCTACCACCCGATCCATCCGGTGCCGCCCCGTCCGCTCACACAACGCTCACGCACTCCGGGCACGTGATCGTTTTACAGCCAACACGCTTTCCAAATGTCCGCTCGAGATTCGGAGATGTGCGGGGGCGTTCCGACCTGTCTTTGTGGGTGTTGTTGCGGCGAGTGGCGCCGCCGCTCGATACCAGGCGTCCGCAGGGGAGTAGCCGACGGTGCGCGTGTGGACGCGAGCAGGGCCCGCCACCGTGGCGAGCCCTGCCTGTGCGTGCGGTCGCGGATCAGCGGCCCTGGAGGTACTCGGCGTAGTAGTAGCCGGCCTCGCCCTCGAAGTGTGCCTTCTTCGCCTTGGCGTAGGTGATTCCGTACGGGCCGCCCAGGTTCAGGTACTCCGCGCTGGCGCGGTCGCCTTCGACCTTGGAGTAGCCGGCGCCGACCTTGCCGGCCTCATAGCCGTCGTCGGAGTTGTGCGCGGCGGCGGGTCCGGCGGCCAGGAATCCGGCTGCGGCAACGGTGGCAAGGGTGATCGCGATACTACGAAGCATGGGTGTTCCCTCTCGACAATGCGTAGCGGGCAGTGTGCAGATCAAACCCTTACCGCCGCCGGTCGTTCAGGGGCGCAACCGCGCTGCGGTGCTCCCGGACCGCACCTGATCAGCCGAAGCAGCGTCACCGGTCGCCCAGGCCGAGGGAGCTGTAGCCGTGAGAGAGTTTCGTCAGTTGTGCGTGTCGCGGAGCCTTTTGGTTCAGGTGCGCGAGACGGTGTTATCGGCTGCGCCTGGGCCCGACCCCCGTGGCGTGAGCCCGTCGGCGCTCCCGGGCCTGAGCCGTCACGCCGCCCGCCCGGGAGCGTCGGCATTCGTCGCCTGATCGAGGATCTCTGCACTCAATCGCAACTGGGCCTTTGCGCGGATCGTAGTCGGCGGTAATGGCTTGTCCGTAGTGCCCAGGTGCCTGGAGCCGTGGTCCGTAGGGCCACGAAGGTGCGTTGGTGTGCTGCCCATTGCTCGACGTATGTCCAGCCGTTGCCACGTGCTTCGCGAAGGAGAGCGGTGATTCCGGTCCGCGCCCAGGGGAATGTTGTGCCGGCTGGGCCGTCTCCGCCCTCGATCCGGGCGTTGAAGCGTTCGTCGACGTCGGGCTGCGACACCTCTGCGAGGAGCAGCCCGCCGGGCTGGACGATCTCCGCCACTCGCTTGAGTAGTCTGCCTGGGTTTCCGCCGATGCCGATGTTGCCGTCGATGAGCAGGGCGGTGCCCCACTGACCCTCGGAGGGGAGCGGATCGAAGACTGATCCGTGCAGTGCCGACCCGCCCGCGCCCTGGGCCCGTGTGATGGCTGCTGGACTGATGTCGATACCCAGTGCCGTGCTCCCGGTCTTGGAGAGGGCTGCGACCAAACGGCCGGGGCCGCAGCCGATGTCGAGCACGCTCTTCTCGCAACGCTGGAGGACGGTCATGTCTGCGGCGTCCGCGGTGCTGGACCACCGCTCAACGTCCAAAGGGACCCGTGCCCCGTCCGCGCACTGCAGGTAGAGAGGGCCAAGGCCCGAGGTTACGGCGACCGTGTAGGTCTCCTCGTGCCAGGGGCCAGGGCTGGTCTCAAGTGACTCCGCTGTACTCACGACAGTCTGGAATTCCTGAGCTGCAGTCCGGGCGTCAGGTTGTGCCGATCCAGGAATGACAGCGGGCTCCCCGGCGCGGCCGGCTGATCGGCCGGCCATTGAGATTGCGTCACTGCCCGGGGAACGGCCAGGACGATTCTTTGCTCCCGTCACGTCGCCCACGGTCGCACAACGGGGCCCGGGCTTTGCATGCACACACGAACTCGTCACCCATTCATACGGGGAAGTTCGGGTTTTCGGATCTCGCGTTGATAAGTAGAACCGACTGGTGCGAGCTGGTTGGGGAACAAATTATTACGGCCGCCCTCAGGAACGCGGCGGATGCAAATTCCAGGGTTACTGTGCGATGCCATTCGGTGATCTTCCGTCTGATGAAGCACAAGGAATCCCATGGGTGACTCGCAAGACCAGGGCCCGGGGCCCCAGGACCCCGGGCAGGGAAGCGTGGACGGTCCCGATACGTCCGGCATCCACGAGCCGCCGCCTCGGGCCGGGGCCGCACCGGCCGGTGGTCCCGGTCAGGCTCGGAACCCGGCCCCGCCCCCTGATGGAAGCGAAGAGGGCCCGCGCAGCGGTAGCGGCCGCCTCTCCTCAGCCGGCCCGCCGAACGGGGATGGAGATGCCGGCACTGGCTATGCATCCTCCGCTCCGAGGACCGGCTCGTCTGCGCGGCCGGTGGCCGTGGCGAAGAGCTTGCCGCGTGCCCGTCTGGAGGGGCTGTTGCGGGAGGGGCCGCCGTCCGGTCCGACCCGGCCGGGGTTCTGGCGCAGTCCCTTGCGCGGGCCCTGGTTGACGTCGGTGCTCGGCGCGGTGCTGCTGGTGGGCATCACGCTGATGTTCGTCACGGGACTGCTCTCGTACGCGGCGTACAACCCCGACCTCGGTGCCAACGACAAGACTCCGGACCGGGGCTGGCTGGGTTTCTATCTGTTCTCCTGGCCGACACATCCGTACTGGCTCTACCGGCTCACCCAGGGCGTTCACATCACGCTTGGCATCGTGCTGATTCCCGTGCTGCTCGCGAAGCTGTGGTCGGTGGTCCCCAAGCTGTTCTCCTGGCCTCCGGTCAGGTCCGTCAGTCACGCGCTGGAGCGGATTTCGGTGCTCCTGCTCGTGGGCGGGGTGCTGTTCGAATTCGCCACCGGGGTACTCAACATCCAGCTGGACTATATTTTCCCCGGCTCCTTCTACCCGCTGCACTTCTACGGGGCCTGGGTCTTCATCGGCGCGTTCGTCGTCCACATCGCGTTCCGGATTCCGCTCATGGTCCGGATGCTGCGCAGCGGAGGTCTCCGCGAGGAGCTGCGCAGCCGGCCCAGGACCGGCGAGAGCGCTCCTTCGGACCCCACGGGTCTGGTCAGCCCGCGCCCTGCCGCGCCGACCATGTCCCGCCGCGGCGCGCTGGGGATGGTGGGAGGGGGCTCCCTGCTGCTGCTTGCCGTGACAGCGGGGCAGAGCATCGGAGGATGGCTCCGGCCCACCGCGCTGCTCGCGCCGCGCAGCCAGGATCCGGGCCCTGGTCCCAATGGCTTCCAGATCAACAAGACCGCGGCCAGCGTGGGCATCCGCGCCGTCGACACCGGTGCGGCCTGGCGTCTGGTCGTTCGGGGCGGGGGCCGCGAGCGGGTCCTCACCCGTGAAGAGGTCCTGGCGCTGCCGCAGCACAGCGCGGCGCTGCCGATCGCCTGTGTGGAGGGCTGGTCCACCGAGGACCAGGAGTGGAGCGGGGTCCGGCTGGCCGATCTGGCGGCGCTCGTGGGGTTCACCGACGGCCCGCCCGGTGTCTTCGTGCAGTCTGCCCAGCTCAGCGGTTCCTTCCGCTCGACCACGTTGCGCGACAACCAGGTCCGCGACTCCCGCTCACTGCTGGCCCTGCGGGTCAACGGAGCCGATCTGTCGCCGGATCACGGCTACCCGGCGCGGATCATCGTCCCGGCCAATCCGGGTGTCCACAACACCAAGTGGGTCACCCGGCTGACCTTCGGGGAGAACGTATGAACCGCTTCCGCAGTCTCTACGGAGCCTCGCCGCTGCACCTGCTCCTGGTTCTCTGCTCCTTCGCGCTGACCGGCTACGCGGGGATCCGGCTGCTGTCCGGTGCCGAGCCGTGGAAGGTGGTCCTCTGGTTCGTCGGAGCGGCCCTGCTGCACGACCTGGTGCTGCTGCCCCTCTACACCGTGACCGACCGCGCTGCCCAGACCCTGCTGGGCGAGCGCCGGGAACCTGCCGCACCGGGTGCCACCGTCCGCCCGGCAATGCGCTGGATCAACTACGTCCGGGTCCCGGTTTTCCTCTCAGGAGTGCTGTTCCTGACCTACTTTCCCCTGATCCTGCAGCGGGTCAGCCACCGCTTCACCCTGTACACGACGCTCTCCACCGACGTGTACCTCGGCCGCTGGCTGCTCATCACCGCCGCACTGTTCGCGATCTCCGCGCTCACCCTGCTGATCCGTATGGGGCGCTCCCGCCCCACACCGGCGTCGGGTGCGAAACGGCCCGGCACGGCACGGCCGGGACCGGACAACGGCACTGCTGGGCACGAGTCCGCCCCGTGACCCGGCGATCAGGACCGGGCCCCATCCGCGCTCGGCAGGCAGGACTGACGTGAGTACGCGCCCGATCGGTGACTACGCACTGCTGTCGGACTGCCGTTCGGCCGCGCTGGTTTCCACGGCAGGGTCGGTGGACTGGCTGTGCTTGCCGCGCTTCGACAGCCCGGCGGTCTTCGCTCGTCTGCTCGACGAGGAGGCCGGGCACTGGACGATCCGGCCTTGTGAACCGAGTGAGGTCAGCCGCCGCTACGTACCCGAGACCCTGGCGCTGGAGACCACCTTCCGAACCTCCTCCGGCACGGTGGTTCTCCTCGACGCCCTGGCCATGGGACACCGCGAGCGCGGGCACGCGCTGGGGGCGTCCTCCCCCGGCGTGCTGCTGCGCCAGATCACCTGCACCAGTGGATCGGTGACGGTGGAGACCAGCTTCGCGCCCCGCCCGGAGTTCGGCCTCGTTCACCCGGTGATGTCCCTCGTACGTGGCGGACTCAGCGCGTACGGAGGCGCACAGCGTCTCGTGCTGTCCGCACCGCTCCCGCTGCGGATCGAAGGCGCGACCGCGCACGGGGAGACCGTACTGAGGGCGGGCCGGCGGATCGGGTTCGCGCTGTCGTCCCTGCCTGCCTGGGGCGAGGCGCAACCGGAATCCTGGCGAGGCGGGCGCATCCACCGTCGCCTGAACGACACGATCAAGGGGTGGAGGTCTTGGACAGGGATCCATCAGGGCTATCAAGGCCGGTGGAGGGACGAGGTTGCCCATAGCGGGCGCGTGCTGCAAGCACTGACCTTCACTCCCACGGGCGCCATCGTCGCGGCCGCCACCACCTCCCTCCCGGAAAGCATCGGAGCCGACCGTAACTGGGACTACCGCTACACCTGGGTCCGCGACGCCAGCTTCACCCTCCAGGCCCTGTCCACCTCCGCCTGCGACAGGGAGAAGGCCGCCTACTTCGGATTCCTCGCGCAGGCCGCAGCAACCCAGCTGGAACGAGGCGTCGACCTTCAGGTGATGTATGGCATCGGCGGCGAAAGGGACCTCAGCGAACGCACCCTGCCCCACCTCTCGGGATGGCGGGGCAGCACACCGGTCCGCACCGGCAACGACGCCTGGCGCCAGCACCAGCTCGACGTCTACGGCGAACTGCTCGACGCCGCACACCAGACCCACCCCCGCACCGAATGGTTCGACCAGCCCACCCGCGACTTCCTCCTCCAGGCCGCCGAGACCGCTGCTCGACGCTGGAACGAGCCCGACCAGGGGATTTGGGAAGTGCGAGGTCCCAGCCGACACTTCCTCTACTCGAAACTGATGTGCTGGGTCGCCCTGGACCGGGCCATCGACCTCGCGCCCGCGCTCGGAGCGACGGCCGAACGCGTCACCGCCTGGCGGCAAACCCGCCAGACCATTCGAACAGCCATTGAAACCGAAGGGTGGAACCCGCACGTCGGCGCGTTCACCCAAGCGTTCGGATCCAGCGAGCTCGACGCCTCAGCCCTCATGCTTCCCCTCGTCGGATTCCTTCCCGGCCACGACCCCCGAATCCGCTCCACCGTGTCCGCGATCGCGGACCAGCTGTCAGACACACGCGGACAGGTACGCCGCTACCTCCAGGACGACTTCGCATCCGACGAGGGGGCGTTCCTTCTCTGCACCTTCTGGCTCGCCCACGCCCTGGCCCTTACCGGCGAGGTGCAACGCGCCCGCACAGTCTTCGAAACCGCCCTCACCTGCGCCAACGACGTCGGCCTCCTCGCCGAAGAGATCTCCCCCACCTCCGGGGAGGCCCTTGGAAACTATCCCCAGGCATTCAGCCACATCGGCCTCATCAACGCGGCACGAGCCATCCACCACGCCGAACAGGCAGGACAAAGCCATTGACGTCGTGTCACTCAGGTTCGGGAAGGGCGAGCCCTTCAAAGGACCGAGCCGCGCCGGAAGTGTGGCTACGGTGCTCGAAGACCGGCTTCACCAACCTCGACGATGCGGGCTTCTGCTGACAAGCGTTTCCCTGCCAAATCTCCCCGCACCACCCTGATGGGATCCGATGTGGCACGGGCCGGGGCTCGGTAGGGTGTGAGGAACGCGTCAATATTCGCGCTGGTGTGCCGGGAAGTCTGGTCGGCGTTCGAGGGGACAGATGTCTCCGCTCGTCGAGCCATGTCCCGGAGGGATGCGTCGTGTCTGACGCTCAGCGTGATCGTCCGACGCTTCTGGGGTTGCTCCCCTGGGGTGAGCGCAGGGCTGTATCCGACGCACTGCGCACGGAGACGGTGGGTGGCCTGGTGCTGCTCGTTGCCGCGCTTGTGGCACTGGTCTGGGCGAATACTCCGTGGAGCGGGGCTTACGAGGCATTGCGTGACACACGCTTCGGGCCTTCTGCCATGGGCCTGGATCTGAGCGTCGGGCATTGGGCGTCCGACGGTCTGCTGACCATCTTCTTCCTGGTCGCAGGGATCGAGCTGAAGCGTGAACTGGTGGTGGGTGAGTTGCGTACCCCTGCCGCCGCGGCTCTGCCTGTCGTGGCGGCGCTGTGCGGGATGGCGGTACCCGCCGTCCTCTGCTGTCCTCTGTCATCGGATCTTGCTCTTTTGCCATCGGATCGTGACAACTACCGGTTTCCAGACAACGAATCTTGTTTGTGCAGGTCAGGGGATGGTTCAAGGTTTCGTGCGCAGAGCAGATGTCAGCGGGATGCGCAGGGTTATGGCAGCGGGGGCGCCAAGTCCGTGTCAGTAGGAACTGGCGGCTCGGAGAGCATCCGCGTCCCGAAACGGGTTCCGGACACCTCACCCGTTCACCCGTACGAGTGAGCGAGGGGTGATCGGCGGGCAGCCCCTCAGCGCCCGTCCATGCTGGTCAGGGGGCCGGAACCGGCCCCCTTCGGGGTTGGTCGCCGCGGTCGGCGGCCGACGGCTGTTCGTGGACTTCGCGAACAGCCGTACGTACGGCTGCCGCGAGAGGAAAGATCATCTCCGGCATGTGTGTACCTACTGCGGAGGAGAGTCTTATGGCCGGTAACGCGAACAGCTCAGGTGTGTACGTGGAGGAACTGTTCTCGCTGAGCCTGTCGGTTCAGTCCAGCGCGACGGCCGTGGTGGCGTTCGTCGGCGAGGCCGAGGGCCTCCCCGCGGGGGTCACGAGGGTGAACAACTGGCTGGACGCCCAGTCCTTGTTCCCCGAGGCTGACGGCGGCGGCAAGGGTGCTACTGCCGCGTGGAGGGATGCGCTGCGGGGCTACTTCTACAACGGTGGCGGCTACTGCTACCTGGCCAGCACCGCCGGTACGACCTTGGACGGGGCGCTGAAGCAGCTGTCCGCGGCGGCCGACGTCACCATCGTGGTGGCTCCCGGGCTGTGGGACCAGGGTGCCGAGACGGCCGGGGAGTGGGCCCGTGGCCTGACGGGCTGGGCCGCCGGGCACAGGGCGATGGCCGTCCTGCACGCGGACCGCGACCACACCCCGGACCAGGCCGGCGAGGCCGTGGACGCCTGGGCCATCGACGAGGCGCAGAAGCCCTACGCCGCGGTGTACTTCCCCTGGCTGCGGCAGGACGGCCAGGAAGAGCCGGTGCCGCCGTCCGCCCTCGTGGTCGGCGCCTGGGCGACCGTGGACCGGGAGCGGGGAGTGTGGAAGGCGCCGGCCAACATCCCCGTCAAGGGCCCCTACAAGGTGCTGTACAAGGCCAGCGACCAGGAGCAGGGCAGCTTCCGGTCCCTGAACTTCCTGCGCGAGTTCACAGGCTCCGGCACGGTGGTGTGGGGTGCCCGGACCCTCTCCGACAGCGACGAGTGGCGCTACATCCCCATCCGCCGCCTCTTCTCCAGCGTCGAACGAGACCTCGGGCGGGCGCTTCCCTTCGCCGTCTTCGAGCCCAACAGCCAGCCCACCTGGGAGAAGGTCCGCGCGGCTGCCGAGAACTACCTGTACTCCCTGTGGCAGCAGGGCGCCCTCCAGGGAGGGACGCCTGAGGAGGCTTACTTCGTCCAGGTCGGAAAGGGCATCACCATGACCCAGGACGACATCGCCAGTGGCCGGCTCATCCTGAAGATCGGCCTCGCCGCCTTCAGGCCCGCCGAGTTCCAGATCCTCCAGCTCACCCAGCAGCTCGACTCCTGACCTGCCCCACCGCCCAGATCCTTCCATGTGCCCAGGGCGGCACTCCATGATCCGGTCGTAGACCGTAGGGCAGGAGTTCGGCGGGCTACCGTCCCGGAACCGACCGGTTCCGGGACGGTAGCCCGCCGGGGCGGCCGGAGCGCGAGAGCCGTCCCGACAAGGCGTCTCGAACCGGCGGGCACACCGCAGAAAAGGGATGGGTATGCGAGACGCCCGCGCCGGGCTGATCGAGCACGGACACTGCCCGCGGTGCGGGGCGCCACCCGGGTCGGTGTGCCGAGCCAACTCCGGCATGGTCGCCTCCGGATCCCGGCCTCGCGCGCCAGAGAGCACACACTGACGAAACCCTGCGCCGCACTGACATCTACTCTGCGTAGGACACCGGGATCTCGCCGAGCTTGCGGGCTCTGTAGGCGGCCTGTCGGCAGGCGTGTGAGCACCACCGTCGGGCTGCTGAGGCCGAGTCCATGGGGGTTCGGCAGAAGCCGCATGTCGGGCCCGTGGGGACGCTGTGGCCGGCGGGAGGTTGGGCGGGGTTCTGCTGGCGTTGGAGGTAGTCCTGGTCTCGGCATCGCTGGCAGTAGCCCGCCGGACCGCGGCGGCTCACGGGGATGCGGTGGATGATCTCGCCGCACTTCGTGCAGAGCTTCGCCGGGGAGGCGGTCGTGGCCGGCTCGGGGGGCCGCTCGACTCCTTGGCGGTGTGCCATCCGGCGGCAGCGTGGGGAACACCAGGACGGTGTGCTCTTCCCCGGGGTCCGGGGCAGTTCGATTCCGCAGTATCCGCAGGTCGGGGTGCCGATGGTGCGTTGCAGATGGGCGCGTTGGCGGCAGCGGGCGGAGCAGTGGCGTCGGGGGCTTCCGCCGGCGGTGCCCTTCGGGGGGAGGGGGGCGTCGCACTCGGCGCATCGGGTTGCCGGGCCTTCGAGGGCTTCTCGGAGGGCGGCGGGGTGACGGCCGGTTGCTGCGGCGAGCCGGCCCCAGCTCGGTTTCCCGCGGTGGTGGGGCGGCGGGCAGAGGTAGTCCCGCAGGTAGGCGGGCTGGAGGTGGTTGGCTTGGGCGAGCCGGACGATGAAGGCTTCGACGCCTTCGCGGTCCAGGGGCCGCACTTGGCGCGGGAGGCGGGTGACGGTGGGGTCCGGTTCCATGTCGGGGGTCACCGGGTGGTCCGCCTGCGGGGCTTGGGCGAGGCGGCGAGGTCGAGCGGAACGTCCTCCAGGCCGTACTTGGTGAGTTCCTCGGTGCCGGTGAGGATCGCGTCGATCGCGGCGCCGCGGATCTGGTGGGAGAGGGAGCCGATCATGCCGCCGCAGCGTTCGTGGAGGAAGCGGTCGAGGCTGATCAGGCTGAACGGTTCGTGCTTGAGCAGGACCAGCGTGCCTTCCAGGGTCCTGACCAGGCCCTTCCACTCGGGTCCGTAGGGGAAGGGGTGGGTGCGGATGAGGGTGAAGCGGCCGGCGATCTGTTCACCGCGGACGCCGGCCAGGAGTCGCTCGACGTTGATGCCGGCGTAGACGAACGTCGCGGGGATGCGCTCGGAGAAGTACTTGAGGGTGTCGGCGACCTCGGCGCCGTTGCGGCTGGTCAGCGAGATGTTGTGGAGCTCGTCGACGAGGACCAGGCCGGTGCGGGCGTCGGTGCAGACGCCGACGACGGCTTCGATGATGTCGGTGATGTTGAACCGGGGGGTCACCGGCAGGCCGAGGAAGCGGGCGAACTCCGCCGCGATCATGCGGGGTGTGGCGGCGGGTGGGACGGTGATGTAGACGACTGGGATGCGGCCCAGGTCGTCGGGATGGCGTGAGCGGTCCAGGAGTTCGTGGGCCAGGCCGAGCTGGGTGATGGCGATCGTCTTGCCGGTGCCGGCCGGGCCGGAGACGATCAGCCCGCGGCGGGCGCTGATCGCGTGCCGGTTGAGCAGGACGAGGCGTCGGCCGGTGGCGACGGTGTGCTGGACGGTGGAGGTGCGGACCACCAGCAGGCGGGTGTGGTAGTCGAGCCGGTCCTCGTCGTAGGCCGTCCGCTTCGCCGCGGGCAGGGCGGCGTACTGTTCCGGGGAGAGCAACGGCGGAGCCTCGGGAGGGCGGTCGGTGAACCGGAGCCAGCCTTCGAGGGTGGTCAGGTGCTGTCCCGGCTCCTCCGGCTCGCTCACTTCCGCCTCCAGGGGTCTTCGAGCGGGTCGAACAGCCCCAGCGGAATCACTTCGGCCAGGGACTCCCGTTCTTCCGGCTCGGTGACCGGTTCGGCAGGCTCGGCTGCCGGGGCCGGGATGGAAGGGCCGGTGTTCTTGGTGCGGGCCGCCACCCGCTGCTCGCGCCGGCTCGGCTGGCGGCCTGGCTCGCCGGGCGGGCCGCCGTGCGCGCGGGTCAGCAGGGCGGAGACGGCGTCGGCGAGTTCCTCCTCCGTCGCCTCGGGCAGCTGCCGGGCGACGTGGTCCCAGGCCAGGTCCCCGAACGGCACCGGAACCCGCTTCAGGTACTTCCAGGTGGCCGACACCCACCCGCCGTCACCGAGGTGGTCGCGTACCCAGATGCGGGAGACGTCGTAGGGGTCGTGGTGGACCTCCCAGAGCCCGCGCTTGGCCTGGACCCCCGAGTGCTGGCGCCGCATCGGGCCCAACTCCTCGCTGTCGTAGATCCGGTTCTTGATCCGGATGCCGTAGTCGTTGACGACCCGCCAGAGGGCGGGCAGCAGCTCGACGTAGTCGTCGCCGCTCAGCGCGACCGGGACGTAGCCGCATGCCTCGATGAGGGCGGCGTACTTCTCGTTCGGGGTGAATGCCCGGCCGGGGTGCGCGGGATCCCGCAGGCCGTCGTGCGGACGGTTCTGCCACGCGGCGACGATCCACTCGTCCAGCAACTCCTGCAGTTCCAACAGGGACCACAGTCGCTCGCGCTCCAGGTGACGGCCGCGGTGGTCGGTGCTGCGGCCGGTGTAGCCGGCCACGAACTGGGCGAACAAGGTGGCCACCGAGCCGAGCATCTTCTCGATGTGGCCCTTCTCGAAGGGCGAGCCCTTGTGCGTGGGCTGGAACTCGATCTGCAGGAACCGGCAGGAGGACTGGAAGTTGCGGGAGACGAAGACCTTCCCGTGGTCGCAGACGATCGTCTCCGGCACGATCACCGGCCGGGCGGCGGCGTACGCCAGGCGTTCGTCGAGCTGAAGGAGCCGACGGTGCGGCAGCACCGAGCGGGACATCGCCAACGCGTCCGCCCAGCCCGGCCGCATGGGCTCGGGGGTGACCGTGCGGGCCAGCAGCACGCTCGCGTCGACCGACTTCGTGGTCGGCCGCAGCACCGCCGCGGTCAGCGTCCTCGTCGCGACGTCGATCATGCCGGTGAGATCGACCTTCCCGGTCACCCCGCTGTCCAGCAGGACCAGGACGTCGAGCGGGGTGGAGTCGATCTGCATGATCTCGCCCGGCGCGAAGACCGTCCGCTCGCCGAACGGCCCCACCGCCCCGTGGGCGCGCGAACGCCGGGTGACGGCCGAGCCGAAGGTGTGGGTGCCGTCGGTGAGCTTGGCCAGCAGCCGGTAGAGGGTCCGCTCCGAGGGCAGCTTCACCGCCCGGCCCTCGGGCGTCTGCCGCAGCAGCTCGCCGGTCCGCCAGATGATGAACGTGCCCCTGCGGGTGGAGGCGTCGACGGCCTCGACGATCGCCTGCCGCATCGCCGCCACGACTCGGTCGTCCACCGCCCCGAACGCCGGCTTCTTGCGGACCGGCCGGTGATCGGCCAGCCCCATCACGCCCTGGGCCTGGTAGCGGCGCCGCTTGAGGGCGACCGTGCTCGCCGCGGCCGGGTGGCCCGCCGCGGTCAGCTCGGCGGCCTTCGCCCGCTCGCGGACCGTCAACGACCGGCCCGGACCGTACTCGGGCCGGCGCTCGGCGCCCGGGCCCGCGCCCGGCGGCAGGCCGTGCAGCACCTCGAGAATGTGCCCCTCCCACCAAAGAGCCTTCTGCCTCGCCTCCTGCGGCAGCGTCTCCAGCAGCGACGCGGCCGGCAGTGGCATCCGCACCGGGCTGCCGATCACCGCGAAGTCCTCCGCGGCCAGCAGCTCGCCCGTCCCGACCACCAGCAGCTCCGCTTCCCCCTCGCCGGTCAGCGTCACCGACGTCGCCGAGACCGCCACCACCGCCCGGACCTGCCCCGAGGCCCGCACCCAGGCGCCGGCCTCGATCGCGGCCGGCCGCTGCAGATACGTCACCAGCTCGTCCCCCTCGCCCAGATCACGGTCCCGCTGTGCAGCAGTTCCCCGCCCAGGTCCGCCGTCAAGACGCCGGACCACAGCAGATGGAACAGGTGCGGCAGCACCAGCAGCGGATCGCCCACCCGCACCGCCCCGGCCCGCAGCGGGCCCGGCTCGGCGAACAGCTCCAACAGGCCGTCCACGACGTCCGGCCGGCGGGCGGACCGGGCCCGGCGGTAGCGCACCAGCCACCGCACGTTCGCCATCAGCACCGGATCGGGCACCCCCACCCGTACGAACTCCCAGCCCACCGCCCGGCAGGCCCGCTCCGTCGCCGCGAAGGCCTCCGCGGACGCCTCGTCGATCTGGTCGCCAGCCCGGACGTCGACCACACGAGCCCGCCCGTCCGCGAGGCGTACGAAGTAGTCCGGCGCGTGCCGGCGCGCACGCTGTCCGTCGTGCCAGTGCAGCCAGAACGGCTGCGAGGCCACCCCCACGACATCCGGATCCCGGTCCAGCAGGATCAGCCGGTCCCGCTCCAGCCAGGACTCGAACCCGATCAAGTCCGCCGCGGTGACGGCGTAGTACCAGCCCGCGAAGCCCCGGGCACCCTTGTCCCACCGGAAGCCACGAACCGGCTCGGCCTCCTCGAACCGCGCACTCCACCCCTCGGCCAGCGTCACCCGCACCCGCTCACCCGACACAGAAAAGTCCAGCTCGAAGGCCGCTAACGCTGCATCCCCGTACGCACGCTCAGGTGCCCCCACCACGCCCCCAGACCAGCGATCGTTCCGAGTGCTCAAGCTTCGATGACAGAAAAGTACGGTTCGTCAGACTTCGGTGGCAATCGAACAAGATTCGTTGTCGGAGGACATCTGCGCCGTCGTCTCGTCCGCCGGTGGTGGCTCACCGACCGCCTGGGCTGTGCCGATGGCCACCGACATCGCGTTCGCGCTGGCCGTACTCGCGGTGCTGAGCACCAGCCTCCCCTCCGCGCTGCGCGCGTTTCTGCTCACGCTGGCGGTCGTGGACGACCTGGGTGCCATTCTGATCATCGCCGTCTTCTTCACCAGCGACCTGAACCTGCTGGCACTGGGCGGCGCGGTTGCTTGCCTCGTCCTGTTCTGGCTGTTGCAGCGCATGAGGGTGCGAGGCTGGTGGTGGTACGTGGCGCTGGGCGTGGCCGCGTGGGTGCTGATGTACAACGGCGGCATACACGCCACGGTCGCCGGGGTGGCAATGGGCCTGATCCTGCGTACGACTCCGGACGGCGTCCGGGGCCCCGGCCGCCGTTCGGAAAAGGTCTCTCCCGGTGATCGCACCGCTCATCGTCTGCGTCCATTTTCCGCGGGTGTCGCGGTGCCGTTGTTCGCTCTGTTCGCCGCGGGCGTGAGCGTCTCCCCGGAGGCGCTGGGCGCGGTGTTCACCCGGCCGGAGCCCCTTGGCGTGGTGGCCGGCCTGGTGGTGGGCAAGGCGATCGGGATCTTCGCCGGCACCTACTTCACAGCCCGCTTCACCCGGGCACAGCTCAACCCGGACCTGGCATGGGCGGATGTCCTGGGCCTTTCCGTCCTGGCCGGCATCGGATTCACGGTCGCGCTGCTCATCGGCGAACTGTCGTTCCCCGACCCGGCCCAGGCCGACCACATCAAGGCGGCCGTCCTCGTCGCATCCGTCACTGCCGCGACGGTCGCCGCCGTCCTCCTCAAGCGCCGCGACCGCATCTACCGGCGCCTGTGCCAAGAAGAGGACCGCGACGACGACGCGGACGGTGTCCCCGACATCTACCAACGGAACGAGCGAGGTGCCGCATGAACGCCCGACGCGAGCGGGTACTGAACGCAGCTGTCTGGCTCACGGTGACAGGAGCCGCCGTCTGGGCCGGCATTGTCACCGAACCGTACTGGCTGCAGTTCGCCTGCCTGGTCGCCGCCGCCGCTGCGCTGCGCCTGGCCCTGCGTGCGTTGTGGGCCCACGCCAGCCACATCAGCCCGGGCATGCGCTTCGGCGAGGGACGCGCTGTCGTGCGCCTGAGCGATGACCTCACCCCGGCGAGCGCAGACAAGGCGGCCAGACGTCTCACCGAGGCACTCGACGAACTCCCCAGTGTCCTGGAAATCGACCTCTCCAAAGTCAGCACCCTTGGCAAGGACACCACCCAGGTCCTCTTCACCGGCCTGCGAGCAGCCGCCGAACGGGGCGTCCGTGTTCGTGTCACCGGCGCCAACCGGCGTGTCCGGACCACCCTGCACGGCATGGGCCTGGACCGGTTTTTCCGCTAC
Source organism: Streptomyces sp. NPDC048462 (assembly GCF_043200175.1). NCBI lineage: Bacteria > Bacillati > Actinomycetota > Actinomycetes > Kitasatosporales > Streptomycetaceae > Streptomyces > Streptomyces sp. NPDC048462. The sequence continues at coordinate 71,752 of NZ_JBICXG010000016.1, read as the reverse complement.
ACCCACGCCCCCGACGCAGACACATACCAGGACCGCCGGTGACAGCCCGAAACCCGCACTCCCGGCACCTCGCCGGCTACGCCGCCCTCCTTGCCGATGCCGCGACCACAGGCCGGCGCCTCTCCCGTACCGAGCTGGACACCCTGCGCGGCTTCGGCGAGCAGGCAGCCACAGAGGGAACCACATTGCGCCAACTCGTGGCGCAGCATCTCCAGATCACCCAGTCGTCCTGGCCCGGACCACCCGCCACACCTGCAGACGTCATGGCCGTAGCGGCCCAGGCCATCGACGCGATGGCCGAGGGCTACGACCACGCGCAGCATTTCGCTGTCCGACAGCAGGAAGCCGCTCGCCGCGAGTTCATCGACGACCTTCTCCACGGCCGAAGCAATCTGGGCCGCCTGGCCGAACGCGCCGAGCGTTTCGGGCTCCGGCTTTCGTACGCCCACGCCGTCGCAGCTGCCCAGGGCCCCGATTCGTACGCCGAAGGCGACGATGTTCCGCGACGGGTGGAGCGCGCGGTCATAGGACGGTTCGGGGAGCGACAGATCCTCCTCACCACGAAGGAGGGCAGGCTCATCTGTATCGCCCCAGGTGATCAGCAGGATGTCCTGACGTACTTCGCGAAACAGGCCCATGCCGCGACCGACGGCGGCCAGACCGCCATAGGCCGTAGTCACCGTGGAGCCGGTGGCGTCGTCCACTCCTACGAAGAAGCCCTCAACACTCTCGACATCGCAGTCCGCCTCGCCATGGACGCCCCTGTGCTCCACGCAGCCGACCTCCTCGTCTACCCCGTCCTGACACGAGACCGTCAGGCCATGGCCGACCTCGTACGCACCACCCTCGGCCCTCTCCTCCAGGCTCGAAGCAGCCCCGAATCCTCCCTCACCACCCTCACCACCTACTTCGACACGGGGTGCAACGCCACTGAGACAGCCCGCCAGCTCTCCCTCAGCGTCCGCGCCCTCACTTACCGGCTCGAACGCATCCACCAACTGACCGGATCCGACCCCACGCACCCCCGCAACCGGTACACCCTCCAGACCGCCGTCATCGGAGCCAGACTGCTCAACTGGCCCACGCAGAGCCTCTGACCGCAGACAATCGAAGCAGCAGGCTCGATCGGCAGCGAGGACAGTGGCGCGCACGAATTCCGGTGCCGCTTCCCTCACCGTTCAGCGGTGGGGCCAGCCAATCCGAGCTGTTTCAGCATGCATAGTTCGTAACTGCGGCCCCATTGTTCGGCGTGCTCGCCATACTCGAAGCGACTGATCTCGGCATCGGGGTGGCTGAACGCCTTCCCGGCGAGGGCGTAGCCGCCCGGAGGGTCACGGAGCGTGCCTGGGACGATGCAGGCGAGGGTGATAGCGATACGACGATCCAAGGATCTCCCTCCCGGCCATATGTAGCGACCAGTCCCATTTCAAGCTTGGCGGCCGACCGCCCTAGGCAAGGGCAAATGCGCGGCTGCTCCCCAGGGGGCACCTGATCAGCCGAAGATCGAGTTGGCTGCGCAGTTCGTCTGAAGCCGCGTCGGTGGGGAAACCTGGTCAGTTGTGCGCGTCGACCAGGTGTGCGAGACGGTGTTCATCGGCTACGCCCGGGCACGACCCCTATCGGCGTGTGCCCGTCGGCGCTCCCGGGTCCAAGCCGTCACGTCGCTCGCCCGGGAGCGTCGGCATTGGTCGCCTGATCGAGGACCCATTCCAAACCGCCATGACCCGGTTCATAGGAGGGAGCTCTGCGCCAGATCCGGGCGAAGGCGTCGACCAGCGCGCCGCGGGCGCGTTCCATGGACCCTTCACGGGAGCGGAGCAGCGCGAGGAGGAGCGGTGCGAGCAGGTCGTACAGCTCGGCGAGCGCATTTTTGCTGCCGTGCGCGATCTGCACCAGCAGGTCATCGACGTGCGCCGTCACCCTGCCAGGAACCACACAGCCTGCGTCGGCGGAACCCGTAGGTGGGTTCGGCGCTCCGTCCCGTGCCTTGTCTGTCGCCGCTTTCACACCTCCGAGGCTATCGCCCGGCGCACCATCGCGAGCGCGCTCGTCCTGCCCGGTTCCGCGTTTCTATCGTCGTGTACCACGGCCCCTCAGACCTCACTGAGCACGCCAGGTGCTTCAACCATGCTGTGTCGGCCCAGAGGCTACCGATCAGTCGTGATCCCGGCCTTCGCCTTAGCAGGGCTGAGAGATCCGGGTTGCGGCGCCCTGCATTGATCAACTCTTTCTGGAAGGGGACCCATTCGTGGGATCACGGTCGGCGTGTGGGCGCGCCTGGGATCTGTACGGGGAGGGGCGCGCATGGTGGGACGGAGTTCGTCGTCTTGGTTGCGGCGGCATTCGTTCCTCGTGGAGGTTTCATGTTCAAGCTTGGAAGCGCGGTCGTCCTGACCGTGGCCGCCGGTGCGCTGGCATTTGCCGGTTCCGGTGTGGCCAGTGCCGACGCGGGCGCGCAGGGTCTGGCCTACGGCTCGCCGGGTGTGCTGTCCGGCAACGTGGTGCAGATCCCGATCAGCGTTCCGGTCAACGCGTGCGGCAACTCCGTCAACGTGCTCGGACTGCTCAACCCTAGCTTCGGCAACACCTGCGTCAACGGCGGCTACGGCCGTCAGCAGCACCATGATGGTGGCAAGCAGCACGACGACAAGAAGCACTGGAAGCACGAGAAGCACGGCAAGTACAACCATCGCTGAAACGCTGCTGGTCGTTCGGCTACGGTCGGTCCGCAGTCGAACCTTCGGTGGCAAGCCCCCCAGACAAGCCTTGGGGCACTTGCCGCGCTTGTCTCGCGCTCTCCGCAGGGCTCTGCCACCGGTCGGGTGAGCGAGTGATACCTGCCCGTGTCTCCGGGTCGGCCCGTTCGGTTGAGATCACATGCGTGCATGATTCAGCCCTCGGCATGCGCGCTGCGCATGTCCGGGCACCAGTCGGCCAAGACGCGCGCCCTGACCGCCCCCGCCCAAGCCAGGACGGGGGCGGTCGTCGTGCTTCGTGACTGCCCAGCCGGGTGACGGTGCACGTCGATGCCCTCTGGGAGTCTGCCGGGTCGGGTTGCTGCCGCAGGCGTATAGCCGCTGGTTACAAGACCAGTGGGAGGCTGCGGACGATCAGGCTGAGTCCGACGACGAGGACGAGTGCCGCAGTCAGGAGAGCGGTGTAGGGCGCGACCCTCCGGATGAGTGCGAATGCGGGTCGGGAGGTGAGGGATTCGGCTCGGTTGCCGAGCCTGACGAGGAGGATCCCGACGGCTGTGAGGGTGGCCGCCATCCCGATGCCATAGGCGAGGACGAGTGTCGCCCCGAAGCCGGTACGGCCCAGGGCGATGGCACCGAGAAGCACGACGAGCGCGGAAGGACTGGGCACCAGTCCGCCGGCGACCCCCAGACCGATGAGTCCGCGCGTGGTGAAGGGCTGTGCGCCGCCTACGACGGGTGCGTGGGGGTGCGCGTGGTGGTGGGCGTGTCCGAACAGGCCGTGGCGGTGGGGCTCTTCGTGGTCGTGTTCGTGGCTGTGGGGATTCGCGTGTGGTTCGTGTGTGTGGACCGGGTGGTCGTGCGTGTGGGGCATCTCGGTGGTCGCGGAGACATGGCCATGTGCACCGGCGCCGGCCATTGCGAGGGGTGGCTTTTCAGCCGGGCTTGCAACAGCGGCAGCAGTGTTGTGGCGGGAGCGGCGGGTGGCGTCGGTGAGGAGTGTGGCGCCGACGAGGGTGACGAGTGCGCCGCTGATGACGCCGAGCCAGTTCAGCACCGTGTCGCCGGCCAGGGAGGAGAAGGTGGTGAGGCAGAGGCCGATGATGATGACGCCGGCGGTGTGGGTGACTGTCACGGTTGCTCCGACGGTGACCGCGTCGCGCACGTTGCCGCGGCGCCCTGCGAGATAGGCCGCCATCACGGTCTTTCCGTGCCCCGGCAGCAGCGCGTGACCTGCGCCCAGCACGAGCGAGAGCAGTACTGCCAGCAGGCCGATCGGCAGGGTGAGGTCGCGTGTTCCGGTCATCGAGGTGAGGCGCTGCGACAGTGCCTCGACGCGTCCGGTGAGGCCGCCTCCTTCTCCCGCCTCTGCGACGTTGCTGAGGGGGGTACCGGCGGTCTGGCCACCCGGGCCGGCTGTCACCTGTGCCGTGGTGTCGCCGCGCGGCGTGGCGAGAAGGTCGCGCGGGTAGCTGCGGAGCTCATGGGTGGGGGAGGTCTGGGGAACGGTGGAGTGCTGGAGGCGGGTTCCGATGCCCGTTGCGGTGATCTCGTGCCAGCCGACCCGCTTCTTGTCCGCGCCGGTGTCGACCCGCAAGGTCACCGCCCCGGCTGTCAGGTCCAGCGGTGCGCGCAGCCGGCACTCCAGTCGCCCGGTGCGCAGACCGCCTTGGCCCGGTTGGAGGCGGAAGGTTGCCGACCGTGTCGTCCAGGCCAGGCGCTGCGGGGTAGTGACGGTGAGTTTTGCCGAGGTGGCGGCGCACTGGGTGGTGGCCCAGGTGCTGCGCTCGCTGCTGCTCGTCTGACGGTCGCCGTCGGTGTCGATTGCCGGTGTGGCCTGGAGTGTGGGGATCTCGGCGGTGTCGGTGACCGTCAGCACATCGACGTGGTCGGGGTGGAGGGTGAATCCGGCGTACTCGTTGATCGAGAAATTACCGAGGGGATGCGCCTCGGCTGTGGGTACGGCCACGGCGAACAGCGAGACCACGGCGGTGGCCACCAGGGCCACACGCTGCGCGAAGACACGGTGAGCGGTCACCACAGGACGGCTTCCGAGCAGGGAATTCATCCGTTTCGCCTCCGGCGAGGGGGCGCAGGGGAACGCCTGGATGGCTGGCGCCGCCTGCAGTTTGATGGCTTGGTCCGCCCGAGGGGGCGGACCACAGTGGTACCCGTTCGTTCTCTGTGAGTGCCGGTCCTGGTCGCCTCGTCACCCGCGCGGCTCACAGCGCCCCTCCGCCCGGGGGCAGAGGACACTCCTGCCAAGCCCCCGTTCGGCTCTTCCGCCGCGCGCAGGCTTCCCACGCGTGGTGCTCTTTATGTAGCTCTTAGTCACATTGTGTGGCGTGTGCCGCGTGGTTTTCACCTCCGGGTTGGGCCCGGCTTGCTCCCAGGTGGCTCTTCGAGAGCAGCTCCCAGCCGCCTACCTTCAGCTTCCGGAGGGCCGCGGCTCTCACCGGAAACGGATGGCCCATGCAGTCCTGCCGCTCCTCACGATTGAAACGCCCGGCTCGCAGTCTCGAACGAGCGCTCGCCGCCTCGGGAACCCTCGCCCTGGTCAGCGCCATGGCGCTCACCGGCCTGGCGCCCGGAACCAGCTCCGCCTCCAGCCACCGCGAGGCGCCCCTGACCTCGGGCGACCCGAAGGCCGACAACACCGACGTCTACGCCTTCACCAGCCCCGACAAGCCGGACACGGTGACGTTGGTGGCCAACTGGATTCCTTTCGAGGAGCCCAACGGCGGACCGAACTTCTACCCGTTCGCCAACGACGCCCGCTACAACATCAAGATCGACGCGAACGGTGACGGCAAGCCCGACACCACCTACACCTGGGCGTTCACCGACCACATCCGGGACGACGCCGACCAGTTCCTCTACAACACCGGTGTCGTGAAGAAGCTGGACGACCCGACCCTCAACTTCCGTCAGACGTACACCCTGACGGCGACCGACGCGCACGGCAGCACCAAGACGCTCCTCAAGGACGCCCCGGCGGCACCGTCGAACGTGGGCATCGCGTCGATGCCCGACTACGCCTCGCTGCGCAAGCAGGCCGTACTGGACCTGCCGAACGGCGGTCAGACATTCGCCGGGCAGGCGTCCGACCCGTTCTTCCTGGACCTGCGGATCTTCGACCTCCTGTATGGAGGCAATCTGAAGGAGACCGGGCACAACACGCTCGCCGGCTACAACGTCAACACCATCGCCCTCCAGGTGCCGAAGAAGGATCTGGCCCTCAAGGGCGACGCCACCCGCAACCCCGTGATCGGCGTCTGGTCCACCACTGACCGCAAGGGCGCGGCCGTCGTCGGTGCCGGTGACAAGGGCGGGGAGTCGTCCTCGGCCGGGGACGCCAAGGGACCGGACAAGGACACCGCACCCGACCAGGGCAGCGAGTCGGAGTGGCGCCAGGTCTCACGGCTCGGGAACCCGCTGGTCAACGAGGTGGTTGTCCCGCTGAAGTACAAGGACGCCTTCAACGCGCTGAGCCCTGACAAGGATGCCTCGGTCACGCCGGTGGTGGACAAGGTCAAGGACCCGATCGTGCCCAAGTTGATCCAGAGCATCTACGGGATCCCGGCACCGGCGACGCCGCGCAACGATCTGGTCGAGATCTTCCTCACCGGTATCTGCAAGGCATGTGGCCCGATCAAGGCGGACCTGAACTCCCAGCTGCTGAACGCCGACGTCGACAAGGCCGCGTTCGTGCCGGCCGAGGAACTGCGGCTGAACATGTCCGTGCCCGTCACGGCCAAGCCCAACCGCCTCGGTGTTCTCGCCCAGGACCTGGGCGGCTTCCCCAACGGGCGCCGGCTCAATGACGACGTCGTCGACATCGAGCTCCAGGCCCTCGAAGGCGCCGCGCAGACCGGCAAGATCGTCAAGGGCCTGGCGGCAGGCGACGCGGTCGACACCCCCTACCGTCAGCCCGGGAACTCCTTTCCCTACGTTGCGCTGCCCAACACCGCAGCCGTCAACCAGGCCGACTCCCTGCACCCCGACGGCGGCGTCGGAGCGGGCTTCGGCGGCACCGCCTTCGGCGACGGATTCCCCGTCGCGGCCGTCACCGCAGTTGGCGGCGGAGCACTCCTGGCCTGCGCGGGAGCGCTGGCCCTGCGCCGGCGGCGCGCGAACCAGGCATGACCAGCCCCACCGCCACAGGTCGCCCGCCCTCGGACTCCGAGGGCGGGCGACCGCGGCGCGACCAGGGACACCACCCGAAGCGCCGCCGCCGCATCATCGCAGCGGTCGCCGTCGCCACGGGGATCGGGCTCGGCGGCGCCGGTACCTGGGTCCTGCTCGATCCGACGACCCACGCTGTCAGGGACATCGACATAGGAGAGGTCCCTGTCCAGCCGGGGTCGGACAACACCATGACTGAAACCGCACCCGCGGCGCCGCCCCAGCGGATACGCATAGCCTCGATCGGCCTCGACAAGCCACTTACCGGCCTCCGCGTCCAGCAGGACGGCAGGCTCGCCGCACCGGGGGATCCCGCGGAAGTCGGATGGTGGAGTGACGGCCCGCGGCCCGGTGACCCGGGTGCGGCGGTCTTCGTCGGACACGTCGACTCCGCCACCGGACCAGCAGCCTTCTACGGACTGTCCTCACTGCGGCCGGGCGATCGGATAACCATCCGCAGCGACAACGGCAGGGAACTGGCTTTCACCGTCCGGGCGCTGCGGAGTTACGAGAAGGACGCCTTCCCCGACAGCCAGGTCTACGCCACCACCGGTCCACCGGCACTGAGGCTGATCACCTGCGGCGGCACCTACGACCGGACGCAGGGCGAGTACCTCGACAACCTCGTCGTTTACGCCACCCTTGCCCGCTGACCACCGGGCCCGGCCACACCCTTTAAGAGCGGGAAGAGAACATGCAACTGCGCCAACTGCCCACGCGTCGACGCTTCCTGCTGTCCGCCACGGTGGCCGTCGTTCTCGCCGCGGCTCTGTTCCTCGCCGGCGGACTGGGGCTTTCCCCGTGGTCCGTATCACAGAGCACCCCTGAAGCCAGCGCTGGACGAGGCCCCGCCACCGGTGCCGACCCGCTGGCTGCCGACATCAGCACGCTCCAGGACCGCGCACGGCGCAATCCCCGCGATCCCGTCGCGCTCGGGACGCTCGGCCTGAACTACGTCCAGCAGGCGAAGATCACCGCAGACCCGACGTACTACCCCAAGGCCGAAGAAGTCCTCAAGCGTTCACTCACGCTGGACAGCACGGACAACTTCGCCGCGATGGGCGGCATGGCCGCACTCGAAGCGGCCCGGCACAACTTCGCCCAGGGACTGGACTGGGCCGAGCAAGCCGTCGCCGTCAACCCGTACAACGCCACCCTCTACGGGACGCTCGCCGACGCCTACACACAATTGGGCCGCTACTCCGAAGCTGCCGACGCCGTGCAGAAGATGGTCGACCTCAAACCAGGCACCCCGTCCCTTGCCCGCGCCTCCTACGCCGCGGAACTGCGGGGAGACACCACCACCGCGCGCAGCGACATGCAACGAGCCCTGCAGAGCGCCGGCAGTCCGGCCGACCGGGCATTCGCCCGCTACTACCTCAGCGAGATGGCCTTCAACAACGGCGACGCACACCAGGCACTCACCGACGCCGAACAGGGCCTGCGCGCCGTCCCCAACGACGCCCCACTGCTTCAGATCAAAGCCAGGGCCGAGGCCGCCCTCGGAAAGAACACCGAAGCCCTCACCGACCTCGCCCGGGCAGGACAGCGCCTGCCTCTACCCGAATACGTGCTCCAACTCGGCGAGCTCTACCAGTCACTCGGCCGCACGAAGGAAGCAGACCAGCAGTACGACATCTTCCGCGCCGAACAGAAACTCTTCGCGGCCAACGGCGTCACACTCGACTCCGACGCCGCCCTCTTCGAAGCCGACCACGGAGACCACAAACAAGCGCTCGCCCTCGCCCGAAAAAGCCTGAAGAGCCGGCCCTTCCTCGACTCCCAGGACGCCCTCGCCTGGGCCCTCCACACCAACGGCCAGGACGAAGAAGCCCTCACCGCCTCGGACAAGGCACTCGCACTGGGCACCCGCAACGCCCTCTTCCACTACCACCGCGGCATGATCCAGCAGTCCCTCGGCAACACCCACGCCGCCCGCGACGACCTCACCAAGGCCCTGACGATCAACCCGCACTTCAACCCGCTGCACGCCCCCAAGGCGCAAGCCGCTCTGAAGGCGGGGTGAACCGCCGCACCGCACACCACCATGCCGTCACACAGCCCTGACAACACCTTTGGACCACGGCCGGCATGACAGCTGAACGGCGCTCAGCGCGCCAAGAGGTCCCGGTGAGCGGCCCATTCACGCCTGAGATAGCGAAGGTCACCGTAGATGACCGACCAGTCGTCCTCGGCCGACAGATCCGTGATCTCATGATCAGCCCACGACGGGGCCGAAGGCCCGTGGAAGGCGAGCGCCGTGCCATGCAGCGCATCGTACGAGCGGACGAGCGAGGCCGCGAACTGTGCATCGGCGACCAGATCAGGGCGGACGAATCCGTCTGTACAGGCGAGCTGGGCCACGTCGAGTAACGCAGCAGCAGTGAGTATCGCCGTCCGGCGCTCGATCGACGCCCCTGTCAACGACCGGGCGCTTGCCTTCCCTGCCAGCGTGAGCGCCGCCCCGAACACCAGAGACCACGCCGGCCCCGTCATTTCGGGCCTTCCTCCGGGATAGGTGATCCGTCTCCCACATCCCCCGGGCCCCACGTCTTCCCCGCGTGACAGCACTGGCCTATCGAACCAGGCAGTGACGCAATTTGACCAGACCGGACTAATGACCGAATTCCCCGTCCAACCTGGAACCCACTTCTGGTTGCCCTCGCTGCGGCACCGGCACCTTCTCGGCCCTCGAATCGACACCGGCCAGCGGACGACCGGACTCCTCACCGAGGCCGCCCGCCTGGGCCGGGGCGAGATGCTCGCCTCCGACCGACCCGACCGGATGGTCTGGCCCGATCGCACCTGGGAGTGAGTGGGCGAGCCTGCGGCCCGAGAACGGCACCTTCGAACGCGAGGGCTCACTCGAAGTCGAGGCCAAGAACCGCTGGTTCATCCAGGCCATCGTTGCCTCGCCCGCGATGTTCCGCCGTGCCGTCGGCCAGGGCTCGTTGTACTGGCTCGGCCTCAACGACGCCACCGACGCCAACCTCGACGGAGGCTGGACGTACAAGCTCACCGTCCCACTGCCCGCCCCGGCCAGCCTCTTCTGGTCCGTAACCGCCTGCGACGCACCGACACGCTCCGAAGTCGCCGCCGAGCAGGCGCAAGCTGCTCTTGGCTCGCTCTTCGACAAGCTCGACCCAGAAGGCGGCGGCGACCAGGTCGACCTCTACTTCGGCCCCACTGAACCCACCGGCGCCGAAGGCCGCTGGATCCAGACCGTCCGGGTACGCAGCTGGTTCAGCTACTTCCGGATCTACGGCCCCGAGGAGGCCGCCTTCGACGGCTCATGGAGGCCCGGCGACTTCGAGCGAATCGAGAACTGACCACCGACTGGTGTGGTCAGTTGAGCGCCTTCTCGATCGCCTCGAAGATGTCGGCGTCCGTCTCCTGCTGCCAGGACGGCAGGTCGGTCCAGTCCGCCACGTACCCGGGTTTCGGGTCCTCGAAGTGCTTGAACATCTGGGCCGTCCAGCACGTCGCGACGAACCGGCTCCTCTGTTCGCGGGACAGTCTCGACGTGTGGCCGTTGCTGACCTCGATGAATTGCCGTACCTGGTCGTAGACCGATCCGGCGGCTTCACGCTCCCACTGCGGGGTGTCGTCCCACGGGGTGATGTAGCCGGCCTTCGGCTCTCCGGGGAAGTGCTGGTGCACTCCGGCGATCCAGGTTTCCCGGAACAGTCGTGCACCTTCGGTCTGCGACATGCCTACCCCTCTCGTCACGGCGTGCTCAGCGTGGCGATCTCCGACCCCAGCTCCGCCACGCGGTGGTCGCGGCTCAGTGGACCGAACTCGTCGCACAGGTCTCGGAGTCTACGGGCGACGTACCCGGATGCTGAGGCTCGGGCGAGGCTGATGGCTTCCCTTCCGTAGGCCACCACCTGTTCGGGGTCTTGCCGCTTGGCACCGATGGCGGCCAGGTCGGTAAGCACTGCTCCGCGCCGCCGGTACGACTGTCCGGACGCCAAGGCCGTCTGCTCCAGGGCATCCTTCAAGGCGTCCTCTGCCAGGTCGAGTCGGCCCAGCTGCACGTAGCGGGACCCTCGTTCCTCGGCGAGGCGTGCACCGTCGAAACGGAGCCATCCGCCGTTGACGCTCTCCGCAGTGAGTTCACGGACGGTCTCCGCTTGGTCCATCGCCCGCTCGCACGCGGCCAGATCACCGAGGCCCGCATACGCCTCGGCTTGGACAGAAGCGACCCAATGCCGGGTCGAGAGGTTGCTGTCACCCCGGCTGGCCAGCCTTTCAGCTGCACCCAGCATCTGAGCGGCCTGGCGATAGTGCTGCTCAGACATGTCTACGTAGGCGTGGCGAACGAGTGCGCACGCCCACAGGTCATACGCCTTGGCATCCTTGCTGACGGCAGCCGCTAGCGAATACGAAGCAGCGGCGTCGGAGTAACGGCTTCCGTCGAAGGCCACCTCGCCGGCCAATTGAAAGAGGTCGGCAGCCGCGTTCAGAAGTGGGCGTGTGCTCCCTCGGTTGCCTGCCAGAGCCTCGTTCAATGTGGCCAGTTGGTCGCGGACAACGGGGTAGACGGAGCCCTTTGAGCGCGCCAGTTGGTAGACCTGCCAAAGGTGACTGTTCATTCGTGTGAAGTCGGCTGGCATCCCCCTGCGGACGCCCTCCGTGAGCGCCTCTGCCTCGTCGGTCGGCAGAACGGTCAGCGCACCGCTGACAGTGAGTATACGGAGGAATTCGCGGCGGATCATTTCGTCGGAGTCTCCCGCGTTCGGGGGGTCGCTGGAATGGTGCCCGGCAAGCTCCTGGCCAGCGGCTTGTGGCGGTGTCAGAAGGGCTTCCAGCTCTTGAAGGCTGACTTCCAGGGCGATGGCCAAGCCTCGCCGCTGAGGCGGCTGCGGGTCGATCCTGCCGCTTTCCCAGCGCCCGACCGTTGTGCGGTCCACGCCGAGTAACTGGGCCAGTGTTTCTTGACTGTAGCCCAGGGTCTTGCGTCGTTTTGCCAGTCCCATGACGCCCCCTTCCCGCGGCTTCGGCCCCTTCGGAGCCTGTGCACGGATCTGCGTCAAGAGTGCCGCATCGATGCCGTGGAGACCTCCGACTATGCGCGGTTTCCTGGGTGTTGTCGCAAACGAGGTGGGCCAGGAACTGCGGAAGGGTGCGGACATGGCAAATCGCAGTGATGCTGAGGGGCGCGGATACGAAGGAGCCTCGCGGGCGGCGGACCCGGCGGGCGAGAGCCGCGTTCTGATGACGCTTCGCGTGTCCCGCGACTCCGGACGTTCATGGTCACAGACGACCGCTATGCGGGAGGGCGACCCCTTCGTCATCCTCTCGAACCCGGGCTGCTTCCCTCCGTGCGAGTGTGCGCGTTGCGTGGGCCCGTCCGTGTCGGCTCGCGGGCTTCGCCGGGTGGCGGAGCCGGGGTCGGCTTAGTGGATGCCCTGTCGCGGTGGGTGCAGCGCCGGATCGGCCGGTTTGCAGGGCCGTTGTACGTCGCTTTGATCGTCGGCTCGCTGGGCCTGTTCGCCGCCGGTATCTCCAGCACGTCGTAGCGGCTCTCGGCCTACCCGACTCCAGTCGTCCTGCCGGGCCTCCGGTGGGAGTTCCCCAAGTAGAGAGGGAAGTTCGATGATGGAAGAGAACACTGCTTCAGTGGCCGCTGAGGGGGGCTTGCTCGTGGCGAAGCGGAAGATCGTGGCCGCTCGCACCCGAACCGAGCAGGAGTCCGACGTCAGTGGCGGCCGTTCCGACGGCAACGACTGATCGGGCCGCCCACGATGCTTGATGCTGCCTCGTGGGCGGGGCGTCTGGGCGGGGACACGTTCCTCGCCCAGACGTATAACCGCTCCTACGCTCTCTTCCCCGGTGCCGCCGACACGGCGGGCCTCTTCTCCTGGGACGACCTGAACCTGATCATCGCCACTCAGCGCCTGGAGCCGCCCCGGCTAAGGCTCTCGGTGGACGGCGAGATGGTCCCTGTACACAAATACGCGGCCCCGACGACGACCCGCCGCGCGGTGACCTGGTCCCGCATCCTGCCGGCCGAACTGCACGCCCAGCTCAAGGACGGCGCCTCACTCGTCCTGGACTCGGTAGAGAAAATCCACCCGCCCGTCGGGATGGCTGCTGAGGGCCTGGAACGCTTCCTCGGCACCCCCGTGCAGGTCAATGCCTACGCTTCCTGGACGGAGCGGCAGGGCTTCGGGCTCCACTGGGACGACCACGATGTCGTCGTGGTCCAGGTGCATGGCTCCAAGCGATGGCAACTGTACGGATCCACTCGCGAGGCTCCGACGTTCCGCGATGTCGAGTCGCCGGAGAAGCCCGAGGGCGAGCCGGTTGCAGACCTCGTCCTGGCGCCCGGTGACGTGCTCTACCTGCCACGCGGCTGGTGGCACGCGGTCACCGCCGACCAAGGTACGGATTCGCTGCACCTGACGTTCGGCCTCGTCTCCCACACAGGCGCGGACCTGCTCCACTGGGTCGTGGACCAGCTTCGATCCGTCCTCGCGTTGCGCAAGGACATTCCGAGGTTCGCCTCGCTGCCTGACCAGACGGACTATCTCGCCGCGATGCGCCGGGAACTTCTGAATGAGCTGGCCGACCCCCGGCTCGTCGAACGGTGGGCGGAGTCGATCGATACCACCGACCACGGGCACGCGATCCCCTCCCTGCCCTACGTGGACGGGCTTCCCGCACGGCCGGAGATCTCCGTACGCCTGACTGCTCCGCGGAGCCGTGTGGCTGAGAACGACGGGCACAACACCGTCACGTTCTCGGCGGCAGGCACAGCTTGGGACTTTGCCGAGTCGGCCGCGCCGATCCTGCGCCGATTGCTTCTCGGCCGGTCGGCCACGTTGGGCGATCTCGCTGAATGTGCCGGGCTGGAAGTGAAAGACGTGGCCGCGCTCATTTCGGTCCTCGTCGAGGGACAGGCAGTAGCTGTTGTCGGGACTGCCCTGTGACGGCGGCCCTGTCCCTGGGGACCTATCGGGTCCGGGACGTGAGCGAGGCGGCCCGTATCGCTCTGCGGGCCGGTGCTCCCTGGATCGACACCGCACCGAATTACGCGGACGGTATGGCGCAACAGCGCCTCGGACCAGTCCTGCGGGAGCACCCTGGTTCCACGCAGACGGCCACCAAGACTGGCTTCTTCACAAGGAGTCAGGCTCAGACGGCCATGGCGCTCGGCGTCCTCACTGACGAGGATGCCGCCGTAGGGCACAGCCTCGATCCCCGGTTCGTCTGCCAACAGGTGGAGGAGTCCAGGGAACAGCTCGGCCGCGTGGACCTGGTATTCGTCCATAATCCCGAGCGAGCCGCTCGCAACGGACACCGCGCCGCGTTGCACGGGCGCCTGAGAGAAGCGTTTGCAGTCCTCGAAGGGCTCGTGCAACTCCGCCGGATCGGCGGCTACGGGGTGGCCACCTGGTCAGGTCTCCGGGAAGGCGCCTTCAGCGTCCCCGAGCTGGTCACCCTTGCCCGGGAGGCATCGGGAGCGGAAGGCCACCATCTGATCGGGATCCAGATGCCCGTAAGCCTGATCATGGACGCTCCGATCACCCAAGCACTCAATGGAGGCGGGCCATTGGTCGAGGCACAGGATGCCGGCATGCTCACCTTCGCCTCGGCACCCCTGCACGGCGGCGAACTCCTCGACGCCATGACACCCGAACTGATCGACCTGATACGCCCCGGCCTCTCGCCTGGTGCCGCCGGCCTCTTGGCTGCCGCTTCCTGCCCGGCATTGGACGTCGTGTTGACCTCGGCCAGCAGCCTTGGTCACTGGGACGATGCCGCAAAGGCCCTGGCCGCGCCCCTCACCCGCGAACAGCTCAGGAGAGTGACCGATGAACTTGCCACCGGATGAGGCCACGCGAGCGCTGATGGAAGCCGCTCACCAAACGGCTGCAGAAGCGGTCGGCCTGACCTGCACGGGGCCGTTGGCGTGGGGCTTCGGGGGCTTCACTCTGGGCCGTCAGTCGGGCGCCTACTGGCTGCGTGTCAGCCGGAGTCTGGTGAAGAACGTCGGGCGCAAGCACGGGGAAGGGATCGTCGGAGCGGACCTCTTGGTACCGCGTGACGTGCCGCGTCCAGCCCTCCATGGAACGTATGACTGGGCTGAAGGGGACTACTCCTTCGAGGCTGAGGTACTCGACCTTGTAGAGGATCCAGTCATCTCACCTCGAAGGCCGGACCTCACCAGTAATCCGGCCTTGCCGGAGCAGTGGTGGGGCCTGCTGAGACAGGCTCTTGACCGCCTGGCGGAAGTGGACGGGAGGAAGGAGAGCGTGAGGCAACAGTGGATCGAGCGGGCTTTCCCCCAGTTCCTGGGCATCCCCGCCCCGTCGAAGATTGAGCGCGTCACTGGTCATGGTGACCTTCACTGGGGCAACCTCACCGGAATGCCTCTGACCCTGCTGGACTGGGAGCGCTGGGGCCACGTGCCGGTCGGGTACGACCCGGGCCTTCTCCACGCGTACAGCCTTCGCGTGCCACTCGTGGCCACTCGAATCCGCAGTCAGTTCGCCCACGTCCTCGACTCCCCCGCCGGCCGCATCGGTGAGCTCGCCGCACTCGCAGAAATGCTCCAGGCTGTGGCTCGGGGGTTCTATCCAGAGCTCGCGCCTCTCCTGCTGAGCCGTGCTGAAGAGCTGACTGGGGTTCGTCCACCGGTCTCGGCCCCGGCTGAGGTGACAGCCTGACCGGAAGTCTCCGCGGTTGGGTTTGGTAGAGCCAGGTGGAGCTCTGGGATCGGGCACTCCTCTTCGAGATCAGCCAAGGGGACGCCCCGGCCGGCGGGCGGGAGCGGCTGTCGCCTTGACCGGCCAGGTGTCGGGGGGCGGAGCGCTGACGCCCGTTGCCCTGGTGCTTCGCAGGCGGGCTGCTTCGGCGCGGCGGTTGGGTGCGGGGTTGCGGCTGGTGTGCTGGATGCGGGTGATCAGGACCCGGGCGGGGCTGTGGGCGGTGCCGAGTTCTCGTCGCGCGGCGGCTTCCTTGAGGAGCTGGTGGGGCTGGTGGCCTCCGGCTTCTGCGTCGGCAAGGACGGTGGCGAGGGCGGGCCAGCCGGGATCGGCGAGGATTCGCTCGGCGTGCTCGGGAACGGCCGCGCGTACGTCGCTGGCCAGGGTGTGACGGGCCTCCTCCGTGGGGCGGCGGGCTTCGAGTTCTGTGAGCGTCGGAGCGAGTGCATCGTCGGCGGCTGCCTCGAGGTGCTGCACGGCTTGGCGGGCGGCGTTGGCCTGGTGGGCGTGCCCCTTGGCCTCGTGCCAGCGTCCGGCGAGGATGGCGGCCCAGACGAGTGCGGCGGTCAGGGCTGCGAGGGCGCTGCCGTCGGGGCCGCTGGCTGTGTTGACGATGTCACGGGCTGCGGTCCGTAGAGCGCGGGCGGTGCGGTCTTCGGCCCGGATTTGAGAGCGTTCTGCGCGGGCGAAGGACCGGCTGGCTGAACGCAGTTGGCCACGGAGGTTGGCGTGGGTCTTCTGCGCGGTGGCTTCGATGAGTTCGCCCAGGGCGGTGATGTGCGCCTGAGCCCGCGCGTCCCCGCTGTCCCCGGCGCTCGTGTCGGTGAGCTCTGTGTGGAGCGTGTCGAGGGCGTCGGTGGCCTGATGCCAGGCAGTGGTGTGTCGGTTGCGACGGGCGGTGGGGTGTTCCTCAGGAGTGCTGGTCTCCAGGCGGGCTTCCAGCTTGGGCAGAGAAAGGTCGGGGGCGATCTTCCCGCCGGGGTGGTAGATCTGCTGGCCGTCCTTGTTCAGGTCGCCGGGTCGGCCGACGGCGTAGCCGAGGAGATCTCCAGAGGGGCCGCGGCGTGGTTTGACCAGGATGTCGTCGGCTTCGAGGTAGGCGAGGAGCTGTTCGGCGCTGATGGCGTGTGGGATGGCTGCGCGGATGCGGTCCTGGAGCCACTCACGGCTGGTCTGCTCCCAGCCGAGGCGCTCGGCTTTGTGCATCTCTGCCTGGGTGGGGCGCCGGGTGGCGGTGCGGTCGCCCTTCGTCAAGCGGCGCAGCCCGTAGTCCTTCTCGATCTCCCGGCACGCATCGCCGACCCGGATGCCGCTGTCGTGCAGCTTGGGGCGTCGGCCGTCTTCGCGGACGGTGGTCGCGAGGATGTGGATGTGGTCGTCGGCGTGGCGTACGGCGATCCATCGGCAGGCGAGGTCGTCGCCGTCGGGGGCGATGCCGGCTGCCCGGACGATGCGCTGTGCGATCTCGCCCCACTCGGTGTCGGAGAGGTAGCGGTCTTCGGGTGCGGCGCGGACGGGGCAGTGCCAGACGTGGTCGGTGACGGGCTTGCCGAACTCGCTGTTGCGCAGGAGTACGGGCTCGTCGAGGTAGTGGCCGAGTTGAGTCAGGGTGGTGTTCTCGTCGCGGCCGGGGTCGGGCATGCCGAGCATGGCGAATCCGGTCACGAGGTGTGGGTCGAGGTGTTCATCGTGTCGGCCGGGACCGTAGAGGTAGGCGAGCAGACCGCGGGTGTTGGAGCCGGCGGGCTTGATGGCTGCGATCACGCGGATCAGACCACCCTTGCGTGGGTGGGCTCGCGCAGGGCCGCGGCGATGAGGGTGAGCAGGTCGTGGAGTTCGTCGAGACGCTGCCGGATGTCGGGCGGGGTGTAGTCGCTGTTGAGGGCGCGGGCGATCTGGTTGACGTTGACGCCGGTGCGGTTGAGGGCGCGCAGAACCTGGGCTCGGAAGATGTGGGTGCGGCGTCGGTCCTCGGACAGGGGGAGGTTCGCGGTGAAGCGGCCGTCGAGGAAGGCGAGGACGATGTCGGCGGCGAACCCGGATTCGCCCTTGTAGCCGTGCTCGGCTGCGGCCTCGCGCAGGCTGGTGTGCTCGTCGTCGGTGAAGCGCATGGGGCCGACGCGCTTGGTGCGTTTGTCGCCGGTGAACCGGCGGATCGTTGGCTGGACGCTCTGCACAGCGGGCTCGCTGACGGCGAGGGCGGCGGCGCGTGTTGGGCGGAGGATCGCTTGCTGGCTGGCGTGAAGAGTGTCCGGGTCGGGGCCGTTCTCGGTCACGACCCTCTGGTCCGGCGCCCCCTGGCGCTGGGCCGTCTCCGCCACCCCTGGGGCGGAGACCCCCGAAGACCGGCCTTGAGTCGGACTCGGGGTACTACTGGCTCCGCCAGGGGCAGCCCGTCCGAACGCCCGACGCAAACGCTCCGTCAGCGTAGGTGACTGCGGAAACGCAGACGGCTCGGTGTGGGTGTCGTCGGGCAGGTGCTGGTTGTGCGTCAAGGAAGATGCTCCAAGTACGTCTGGGCTTACGGGGTGGCGATGCCTACGCGGCACGGCCATCGCGTTGGCCACGGCTGTGGAAGTCTGCGAATCGGTTGGCCAATGCTCGGGTGACCGGAAGGGTTCCGGTCACCCGAGCAGGCCAGGCGTCAGCGCCTGGAGACCTCGATACCGACGGCTTCGAGTTCCGGCCGAAGCCGCTCCATCACCTCGGTCTGCCGCTCACTGCCGATCGTCAGGTCTCGGTCCTTCACAGCCGCTCGGAGCAGGCCGCGCGTGAGTTTGCCGTGCTGATGACCGGTGGCCCGGCCGATATCCGTCAGCTCCGCGATGGTCGCCTTCGGCGGTCGGCCACCGCTCGGTTTGCTATCTGACGTCTGGGACGCAGGTTCCGTCCGCTCGTTATTCGAGGCTTGCGCATCATCGGGAGGGGAATCCGTTCGGTGGCTGTGGCTGATGTCGCCGACCGACCGGTCTTGTGCCTGTACGGAACCGGTGTCCGAGCCGTCGTCGGACGGTGCGACGAGCTGGTGGATCTGTCGCATCAGGACGCCGAAGGCGACCATCGCGGCGGCCGGAGGAACAGCTGCGACCACGTAGTCGAGGAACGGGACGCTGCGCGCGTTGTCCGTGCCGCTGACCCCGGCGACGTTCAGCGCGATCGAGCCGACTGATCCGGCAGCTGTCACGGCTATCGCCCAGGGGTCGGTTGTCCGGCGCAGCGCCGCGCGCAGCATGAGCAGTTCGCCCGCGACGATGAACGCGTCCAGAGTGGCGGGCCAGGCCCAGCGGCGGATGCGGGATGCGCCGAGCCCGTGCTGGCCGGCGACGTCGGCGAGGTGCGCGTAGGAGAGCCAGAACGCTCCGGCTGTCAGCGCGACGATGACGAGGCCGGCCGCACCGAGGACGAGTTGCTCGGCGTCAGCCCGCTTCTTCGGCTTCTCGTCGCTGCGGGCGTCGTCTCGTGGTCGTGTTGGTTGCGTGGTGAGGTGCGGGGCGGTCAAGCGGGAAGCTCCTGGGGGTAGTGGCGTGGGGCGTCTTTGCCGTCTTGGCCGTTGCACGTGCAGGTCAGCGCGGGACGGCAGCGCTCCGGACATACCGTTTCGGCAGGCAGCGCCACCGTCTTGTCCTGACTCGCGACAAGGAGGTGGCAGCTTCCTGCCAGGGCGCAGCCTGCCGCTGCCGGGACGGCTGCTTCGCGGCATCCGTCCCGGCGAGCAGGGCGGCGACCGGCGGCGATACGGCAAGGACGCCTGGGACGGGGCAAGACGGATCCGGGCGGTGTCTCCTGACTGGCGCGCTACCTGCGCGGAGACGCCTGCGTTGCCGTCTTGCCCTCGGCTGCCGTCTTGCCGGTATGTGCTCTGACCTGCGAGATCACGGCAGGGACGGCAAGTACGGCAACCAGGGAGGGTGGGGTTCAGTCCTCGCCGCGGGGGGCGAGTACCGGGTGGACGGTGGGGCAGTACCGCCGCCAGGCGTCGAGGAACTTGTTGCGCGTGTAGCCCTTGCGCTGCGACCGGTCGGCCATACGCACGTTGCCGGGACGGATGTCGTAGTCGCGCAGCATCGCTCCGAGTTCCCGGGAGGTCAGGCCGTAGCGCCCCCGCTCTCCCCACGGGGCTTCGTCGTCCGCGTTCAGGTGGTAGAGGAGATCCGCGGTGGAGAGGCTGTCCGCCTCACGCTGGGCGAAGAAGACCCGGCGGATGTCGGCGAGTATGCGTGCCCCGCTGGGATGGTCCTCCTCGGCCGCCACTTCAGCGGCGACCATCCGCGCGCAGGCAATCCGCGCGAGCCGGGGCCAGCTAGCGCCTGCCAGGTCGGCAACGATCACCAGGGGCTCCCATGTGTCGGCAGCACGGTCCTCAACCGGCATGTCCGGTTCCAGGTCTGCGGCGTCCTCCAACAGTGGGCGGGCCCAGGTGTGGATGCGGTCGCGCAGCTCGTGCAGGGCCGGGATGTCGCGCCGTGAGCGGAAAGGCTTGACCTTCTCGCCATCGGCCCGGCGCCGCATGCGGATGACCACCGACCGGTCCATCACCGTGTCCGGCAGGTCCCCGATACCCGCGATGGCCGCCATCGCGAACGTGGCGAACTTGTGCGGGGTGTGGTCGTTGCCGACGACCCGCGTGACATACCGGCCGCGCTGATGACCGGCGTTGAGCAGGCCACGCGTCTCCTCGTTCTTCTCCGCGACCTTGGGGCCGAAGATGGTGTCGGCCTCGTCCACCAGCAGCGTCGGTGGCTCGTCCTCGTTGATCGAGCGGAAGATGGCCGCTGGTGTGGTGTTGATGGTGAGCATCGGCTCGTGAACCGTCTCAGTCAGCACGTCCAGGAGCCGCGACTTGCCGCAGCGCTTCGCCGGCCCCACCACCGCCAGACGTGGGGCGTGCTGCCACGCGGGCTGGAGATGCGTTGCCGCCACCCACAGGGTGATCGCGTCCAACGCCTCCGATGAGGGAGGGATCACGAACTGGGCTATCTGGGAACGCAGTTCGTCAAGCAGCTCCGAGCCCGGCGTCGGCTCCGCGTCGGGGATGGCCTCCAGCCTGCCCGCAGGATCCGCTTCGCTGGCGCTGGCGTCGGCCGTACCGTCGCTCGAGTCCGCCGCGGCACTGTCAACTTGCGAGTGGGCGCTCGGCCGGCCGGGGATGGCTGTGGCGGGCCAGGTCGCTCGGGCGGGGGCGGAATAGGACTCGGGGTCCTCGGGTTGCACTGGGCGACTCCTCGTCTGGCGGCGTTGGGCTTGCACGCCCCTGCCGCCGGGTCGGTTCTCACGGGATTGCTGGGGAGTCTCGGGGCCTCCGGCGTTGCACCGCCGGAGGCTCTCCCCCTTCTCGCGGGGCTTTCGGCACCGCGAGCGACCACGGACAGTACGTCCACGCCGCACCACAGTCCAGCGTTTCTGTGTCAGCTCAGCGCAGAAGCCCCCGACATCCATCTGACGCCTCACGCTGCCAGCCCCAGCAGGGACAGCAGGTCTGCGGTCACCACCCGGTAGGCGTTCCCGAGCCTGAGCACCTTGCACGGGTACTGGCCACGCTTGGCCAGCTCGTACCCCTTGCTCCGCCCAAGCCCCAGAGCCCGGTTGGCCGTCTCCAGGTCAACGGACACAGGAAGCTCCAGAAGCTCCTCGCGGCTCATCCCCTTCGCCCGGCCGGCCTCTTCGTTCTCACGCATGCGCGCTCCATCCATGACTGAGCCCACGGCGAACGCGGCTGCCGCGCTCGTCTCCAGGTCTTGGAATCAACGCTAAGCAAGTTAATGTGTCTACATGACACAACGCCGCAGCCATCATGGATCTAAGAAGGCCGATGACGAGGACGACGTCCTGGAGTGGGTGGATCAGATCATGGCCACCGTGGCCATCGAGGTCCGCAGACGACGGAAGGAACTGGGTTGGAGCGCGCAGGACTTGGCCGACAAGTGCGCGGAGATCGGCCATCCGATCCCCCGCAACGTGATCGCCAACATGGAGTCCGGTCGCCGCTCCAACCTGCCCTTGGTCGACGTCATGGTCCTGGCCCAGGCGCTGAACACCCCGCCCATCTGCCTCATCTATCCCGTCGGCTACGTCGACGACGTACAGCGGCTTCCGCTCCAGGACTCCACCTCCGCACTGGACGCGCTGCGCTGGTTCACCGGGGAGGAGACCGAACTCGGCGCGGACGACGACATGCTCCGCTACTTCCGGGCTCATCACTCGGCCCAAGAGCGACTGCGAAGCGCGCGACGCGACGAGGAGTACGCCCGCTACCACGCCCAGACCGCACCAAATGCCGACCGGAAGGCCGAGGCCCTCCGCTCCCAGGCCCGTGCCGCCGAGGCGGCCGACGACGCCGAAGACCGCCTGCGCAGAGTTCGCGCCTTCATCGAGGAAGAGGGCGTCACGCCCCCGTTTCTGTGGCCGGACGTGGCCGGCGTAACCGACTCCCCCGGGAGCGATCCCGACACCACCGAGGAGAATGATCTTTGAAGGGCTCCACCTACCGCCGCTGCTCCTGCCGCGACCCCAATTCCGGCAAGGAACTCGGCACCTCCTGCCCCAAGCGCAACAGCAGGAACCACTGCACCTACTCCGTACGGCAAGAGCTCTCCTCCCGCGAGGACGGCAGCCGACGCTCCTTCGCCCGTGGCGGGTACGGCAGCCTCAAGGCGACCCAGGCCGATCTCGACCACGTACGGGCCCTCCTCGGACTCGCCGAGTCGGACGACCCCGAGGGCACCGAACTCATCGCCGAGATGCTGGCCGAGGTCAGCCGCGAACGGTCACCCCTGCCGGAGGTCGAGGAGACGAGGCGGCGGCTCAACGCCGGCCAGGACCTCATCGGCAGCCTCACCGTCGCCGAATGGCTCGACCGCTGGCTGGCCGGCAAGCGCATACGCAAGTCCGGCCTCAACCGCTACGAGACCGACCTCCGCATCCACCTGAAGCCGCACATCGGCGGCCGGCGCCTCGACCGGCTGCGCGTCAGCCACCTCAGCGAGATGTTCACCGACATCCGCGACGCCAACGCCCAGATCCTGGAGGACAACACCCAGCGCCGAGCCGCGATCGACGAACTGGCGGCCATCCCGTGGAAGGGCGCGGAGAACCGAGCCCGCCGCAAGGCGATGAAGGCCGCCATCGACGAGATGCCGCCCTACCGTCGCATCACCGGACCCGCCACGCGCCAGCACGTCAAGGCCACCCTCCGAGCCGCTCTGAACGACGCGATCGGGCAGCAGATCATCACTTTCAACCCCGCCGCCCACGTCGAGATCGACCCCGTACGCAAGCCGAAGGCGCTCGTATGGACCGACGAGCGGGTCGCCAAGTGGGAGCAGACGGGCGAGAAGCCGTCCCCGGTCATGGTCTGGACACCCCAGCAGACCGGCGCCTTCCTCGACTTCGTCGCCAAAGACCGGCTGTACGCCATGTGGCACCTGATCGCCTTCCGTGGCCTGCGTCGGGGCGAAGCGTGTGGGCAGCCCTGGTCGGAGACCAACCTCGCCACCCACTCCCTCACCGTCTCCGCCCAGCTCGTCCAGGACGGATGGGACGTCGAGACCTCCGAACCCAAGACCGACAGCGGCTTCCGCGTCGTCGCGCTCGACGACGACACCATCGAGGTCCTGGAACACCACCGCGCACAGCAGAACGCGGACCGCTCAGAGTGGGCCACAGCCTGGGTCGACACCGGCCTCGTCTTCACCCAGGCCGACGGCTCCTGGCTCCACCCCGGCAAAGTCACCGACCTCTTCGAGAGGCTCGTCGCCGCATCCGGCCTCCCACCCATCCGCCTCCACGACCTCCGGCACGGCGCGGCCACGCTCATGCTCGCCGCCGGCATCGACGTCAAGATCGTCTCCGACACCCTCGGACACAGCGACACCCGGATCACGCGGGACATCTACCAGAGCGTCCTGCCTCACGTCGGAAAGAGCGCGGCCGAGGCCACGGCCAAGCTGGTCCCCCTCCAGCGGCGGACCGAGGCCGAGCAGGCCGCCCGCAAGGCCGCGAAGGCCGCCAAGAAGGCGAAGACCAAGGAGAAAGCCCAGGCCATGAGCAAGAGGAAGGGCAAGGCCAAGAGGCCCAAGAAGTAGATCGCTGAGCCGCTCCGCTCACGCATCGCTCACGCAAGCACTTCCACGGCATCCCCGTCGTGCGGCTCGGCATGCCCCGGGCATGAAAAAACCCCAGGTCACGGCGAGTGAGTCCTGAGGTTTCTCCGAGCCGCCTTCGGGATTCGAACCCGAGACCTACGCATTACGAGTGCGTTGCTCTGGCCAACTGAGCTAAGGCGGCACGCCCTGCCACACCATGGTGCGATCAGCAGCGGGCCCAAGTCTACACAGTTTCCGAGGGTGCTCCGTACCGCCCTGTCTCCGGGGCGTAATCGCAGGTCAGCAGCGGGGTGGGTGGGGTCAGGAGCACTTCTTGCCGTCGCTCGGCGGGGTGCCCTCCAGGAGGTAGGTGTTGATCGCCGTGTCGATGCAGTCGCTGCCTCGGCCGTACGCCGTGTGGCCGTCGCCCTCGTAGGTGAGGAGCGTCCCGGAGCTGAGCTGGCCGGCCAGGGACTTGGCCCACTTGTAAGGGGTCGCCGGGTCCCGGGTGGTGCCGACCACCACGATCGGGGCCGCGCCCTCGGCCTTGATGCGGTGCGGGGCGCCGGTGGGGCGGACCGGCCAGTAGGCGCAGTTCAGGGAGGCCCAGGCGAAGCCCTTGCCGAAGACCGGGGAGGCCTTCTCGAAGGCGGGGAGCGACCGGGTGACCGCTGCGGAGGTGGTGAAGGCGGGCGGCAGGTCGATACAGTTCACGGCCGCGTTCGCGTACATCAGGTTCGCGTACGTGCCGTTGGGCTCCCGCTCGTAGTAGCTGTCCGCCAGCGAGAGCAGGCCCGAGCCGTCGCCCTTCTTGGCAGCCGTGAGCGCGTCACGGAGCTGCGGCCAGGCCGCCTCGTCGTACATGGCGGCGATGACCCCCGTGGTGGCCAGGGACTCCCCGAGCTTGCGCGAGTCACCCGTGTCGATCGGCTTGGCGTCGAGGTCGGCGAAGAGCTGCTTCAGCCTGTCCGCGGCGTCCGGGGCGGACGTGGTGCCGAGCGGGCAGCCCGCCTTCTTCACGCAGTCACCGGCGAAGGACTGGAACGCCGTCTCGAACCCCGCGGTCTGGTCGCGGTTCATCTCGGCCGAGGGCAGCGACGGGTCCATCGCACCGTCCAGGACGAGCCTGCCCACCCGCGCCGGGAAGAGCTCGGCGTACGTCGCGCCGAGGAAGGTGCCGTACGAGGCCCCCACGTAGTTCAGCCGGTCGTCGCCGAGCAGCGCGCGCAGGACGTCCATGTCACGCGCCGTCTCGACGGTGGAGACATGCGGCAGGATCTCCGCGGAGCGCTGCTCGCAGCCCGCGGCGAACTTCTTGAACGCACCGCTCAGCGCGGTGACCTCACCGGCGTCGTCCGGCGTCTGGTCGACCTGCGTATAGGCGTCCATCTGCGGACCGGTGAGGCACTTGACGGGTTCGCTGCGCGCCACCCCGCGCGGATCGATGGCCACCATGTCGTACCGGGCCCGCACCTGGGCGGGGTAGCCGATCGCGGCGTAGCCCTGGAGGTAGTCGATGGCCGATCCGCCGGGCCCGCCCGGATTGACCAGCAGCGAGCCGATCCGCTCGCCGGGCCCGGTGGCCTTCTTGCGGGAGACCGCCAGCTTGATCTCACCGGCGTCCGGCTTCGCGTAGTCGAGCGGCGCCTTCATCGTCGTGCACTGGAACCCGGTGACTCCGCAGTCCCGCCAGCTGAGGTGCTGTGCGTAGTACGTCTTCAGCGCCGCCGGGACGGGCGATGCGGTGGCCGCCGGTGCGGACGACGAGGCGCTCGTCGTCGAACTTCCGCTGCTGCAACCGGAGATGAGCAGGCCGGCAGTGCCGAGCGCGATGGCGAGGGTGCGGAGCGGGCGCCTGGTGTCCATGTCCGGAGCGTAGCCGCCGGGTGACGACTCGCCCGATTCCCTACTCATACGGGTGATTCGGTGTTGCCCGGACACCGGCAGGGAGCCGTGGTGGCGCCCGTCCTGGGCTCAGCCCGCCCGCAGCGCCATCGTCATGGCCTCCACCGCGAGCAGCGGAGCCACGTTGCGGTCCAGCGCCCGGCGGCAGGCGGTCACCGCCTCGATCCGGCGCAGGGTCCGCTCGGGTGTGGACGAGCGGACGACGCTGTCGAGGGAGTCCTGCGCGTCGGCATTGGCGATGGCGATCCGCGAGCCCAGCTGGAGCGCGAGCACATCGCGGTAGAAGCCGGTCAGCTCGGTGAGCGCGAGATCGAGGCTGTCGCGCTGCGTACGGGTCCTGCGGCGCTTCTGCCTGTCCTCCAGCTCCTTCATCACCCCGGCCGTGCCGCGCGGCATCCGGCCCCCGGCGGAGGCCCCGAGCGCGGCCTTCATGTCCTCGGTCTCCTTGACGTCCACGTCCTCCGCGACCTGTTTCGCGTCGTCGGTGGCGGTGTCGATCAGCTCCTGCGCGGCCTTGAGGCAGCCGCCGATGTCCTCGACGCGCAGCGGCAGTCTGAGGACCGCCGCACGGCGGGAACGTGCCCGCTCGTCCGTGGCGAGGCGGCGGGCCCTGCCGATGTGGCCCTGGGTGGCGCGGGCGGCGGACGCGGCCCGCTCCGGGTCGATGCCGTCCCGCCGGATCAGGACATCGGCGACCGCTTCGACCGACGGGGTACGCAGCGTCAGGTGGCGGCAGCGGGAGCGGATCGTGGGCAGCACGTCTTCGAGCGAGGGCGCGCAGAGGAGCCACACGGTGCGCGGCGCCGGCTCCTCGATCGCCTTCAGCAGGACGTTGCCCGCGCCCTCGGTGAGGCGGTCGGCGTCCTCCATGACGATGACCTGCCAGCGTCCGACGGCCGGCGAGAGCTGGGCGCGGCGGACCAGCTCCCGGGTCTCCTTCACACCGATGGAGAGCAGGTCGGTGCGGATCACGTCGACATCGGCGTGCGTACCGATGAGGCTGGTGTGACAGCCGTCGCAGAATCCGCAGCCCGGCGCCCCGCCCATCGCGCGGTCCGGACTGGTGCACTGCAGAGCCGCCGCGAAGGCCCTGGCGGCGGTGGACCGCCCGGAGCCCGGCGGGCCGGTGAACAGCCAGGCATGGGTCATCTTCGAGCCGGACGGCACCGGCTTTCCCGCGGAGATGGCGGAGACCAGCACGTCGGCGTCCCGGGCGGCGGCACCGAGCTGTTCCTGTACCCGGTCCTGGCCGACCAGGTCGTCCCATACGGACATGGGGCACCGCCCTTCCGGTGGTGTGCGGCCGGGCTGCCGCTCCGTGGAACAGCGCCCGGCCCTGCGTGGGCTCTCACCACGGCAGTAGCCATGGCTCTCGTCGATCCGGCTTCCCATTGTGAGGGACGGGTCTGACAATCGCGGCAGGCCCCGGGACGTGAAGAGCCCGGGAGCAGGAGAGCAGGAGAGCAGGAGAGCAGGAGAGCAGGAATGCACGGGAACACGGGAGCAGGGGAGCCCCGGAGGTACCGGGGCTCCCCTGCGTACCGGGTTCAGCCGCGCGGGCGACGTCCCCGGCCCCGGGAATCGGGGCTCTCGTCGTCGTGGTCGCCGAGCAGTTCGTCGGCCAGCGTCGGCAGGTCGTCCAGCGGGGTCTCCTCCGCCCAGTCCGGGCGGGGCCGCCGGGACTGCCGGCCGGAGCGCTCCTGCTGGTCCGGGGCCGGCCGGGGCGCGTTCGGGTCGGTGATCTGCGGGAGCTCGCGGGTGCGCTCGTTCTCGCGCTCCGGTACGGAGCCCGCCGGGTGCTCGTCCCGGAATATGCCCCTCGGCACCCGGCCGGCCGGATCGGTGTCCCGCTCGGAGCCACGGCCCGCCTCCCGTACCGGCGGAAGGACCGTGGTCTCGTCCATCGCGCCCGCCGCGTCGCGACCGCCGGAGCGCTCGTCCGGGTCGGTGAACTTCGGGATCATCGTCGTCTCGGCCTCGTCGGACGGCCAGGTGGCAGACGAGGACCGGGAGTCGGAACGGGTGGCTCCGGCCGGCGGCTCCGCCGGGGAGGGAACCGGCTGAGTGATCTCGTTCGGGTTGACGATCGGGGTCGGCACGGTCAGCTCGTTGTCCGGCACGGACGGGCCGGAGTCCCGGGACTCCCGGCGCTCCTCCCGCTCCCGTGAAGCCCGGGCGGCGGCATCCCTGGCGGCGGCCTCGGCCGCTTCCGCCTCGGCCGCGGCGGCCTCCGCACGCGCGGTCTCGGCCGCGGCGGCCGACTCGGCCTCGGCCTGGCGGCGTGCCGCCTCGGCCCTCAGCAGCGACTCCTCGGCCTTGCGCTGCTTCTCAAGGCGCAGCGCCTCGGCCTCCTTGCGCAGCCGCGCCTCCTCCTCGGCCTGCTGGCGCAGCCGCGCCTGCTCGACCTCGCGGGCCGCTTCCTCGGCCTCCAGCCGGGCCCGCTCCTCCTCGGCGACCCGGCGGGCCTCCTCGGCGCGCTGCCGGGCCTCCTCGGCCTGGCGTTCGGCCTCGCGGCGGCGCGCCTCCTCCAGCTCCTGGCGCTTGCGCTCCTCCTCCTCGGCACGGAGCCTGGCGAGCTGTTCCTGCCGCTCGCGCTCCAGGCGCTCCTCCTCGGCCTTGCGCGCGGCCTCTTCCTCGGCGAGGCGCCTGGCCTCCTCCTCGGCGGCCTTGCGGGCCTCTTCCATGGCCTTGATCTCGGCCTCGGAGAGCGGGAGGAGCTGGTCGAGCCGGTGCCGTACGACGGTGGTGATCGACTCCGGGTCCTGGCCGGCGTCCACCACCAGGTAGCGCGTCGGGTCGGCTGCGGCCAGCGTCAGGAAGCCGGAGCGCACGCGGGCGTGGAACTCGGGCGGCTCGGACTCCAGCCGGTCGGGCGCCTCGGTGAACCGTTCCCGCGCGGTCTCCGGGTCGACGTCCAGGAGCACCGTCAGATGCGGTACGAGCCCGCTCGTCGCCCACCGGGAGATCCGGGCGATCTCGGTCGGCGCGAGATCGCGGCCCGCGCCCTGGTAGGCGACGGACGAGTCGATGTAGCGGTCGGAGATGACGATCGCGCCGCGATCGAGGGCCGGGCGTACGACCGAGTCGACGTGCTCGGCACGGTCGGCCGCGTACAGCAGGGCCTCGGCACGGTTGGAGAGCCCGGCCGACGACACGTCGAGCAGGATCGACCGCAGCCGCTTGCCGACGGGCGTGGCACCGGGTTCCCGGGTGACGACGACCTCGTGGCCCTTGGCCCGGATCCACTCGGCGAGCGCCTCGACCTGGGTGGATTTGCCGGCTCCGTCGCCGCCCTCCAGAGCGAGGAAGAAACCGGTCGTGGCGGGTGCGACGGCCGGGTCGCCGCCGCGCAGCGCCTCGCGCAGATCGCGGCGCAGCGGCACCCCGGAACGGTCGTCCGTCTTCGCGAGGACGATCGCGGCGACCGGCAGCAGCAGGGCGCCGATCAGCATCAGGGTGAAGGCGGCGCCGCCGTGCGCGAAGACGAAGTCCCCGGCGGTCAGCCGGTGCGTGCCTATGGCTGCGGCCACCAGCGGGCCACCGACCGCGCCGAGCGCGATCAGGACCCGGACGACGGCCTGGAGGTGTTCGGTGGTGCGGACCCGGCGGGACTCCTCGGTCTCCTGGTCGACGAGGACATGGCCGGTGTTCGCGGCGACGCCCGCCGCGTATCCGGCGAGCACGGCAATCAGCACGACGGTCGCCGTGTCCGGGACCAGGCCCATGACCAGCAGCGCGACGCCGGTGACGGCGGTGGCCAGAGAGAGCAGCCGGCGCCGCGACAGCGTCGGCAGCACCTTGCCCGCGGTGCGGATACCCACGCCCGCACCACCGGTGAGGGCGAGGATCAGCAGCGCGAGGGTGGCGGGACCGCCACCCAGGTCGGTGGCGTGCAGCACGGCGACGGCGCCCGCTGCCGCGATCGCTCCGGCGACGGCGGCGCAGGTCCCGACGATCAGCGGGAGGGCACCGGTGCGGCCCTTGTCCGCTCCGTGGCCGGCGGACGGCCGGCGCAGCCCCTCGAGCGGGGAGCGCGGCCGGGGCGTGGCCGTACCGGGCAGTTCCAGGAAGTACAGGATGGAGATGGAGGCGGAGAACAGCCCGGCCGCGACGTACGAGCCGAGGGCCGCCTGGTGGAAGGAGAACCAGTCCAGGCCCGAGCCCAGCAGGTTTCCGATCAGCGTGGCCACCAGCAGCACGGCCGCGGCGGCGGGGACGGCGGCGAAGTCGGTGCGCAGGAAGAGCCGGCGCAGCGGGTCGAGGTGGTCGGGCAGCGGGCGCACCGCGGCGCCCTCGATGGGCGGGGCGGGCAGCAGCGCGGGAGCGGCGCTCTCCTTGGCGACCCGCCACAGGCGTTCGCCGACGCCGGTGACGAAGACGGTGATCAGGATCATCATGAGCGCCCTGTCGGGCGTCCAGTCGATCCACAGCGGCGCGACGACCAGCAGCGCGAGCCGCAGCCCGTCCGCCCCGATCATCAGCCATCGCCGGTCGATCGGCCCGCCGGGTGCCGTCAGGGTCGTCAAAGGCCCCAGGAGTACGGCTCCGAAGAGCAAGGTGGAAATAATCCGGGCACCGAACACGGCGGCGACGGCAAAGGCCGCCCCGCGGTATCCGGATCCGAATGAGCCCTCAAGGACCGCCGCTTGCAGCGACAGCAACACCAGCACGAGAAGGGCGAGTGCATCGCCGATACCACCGACGAGCTGGGCGCTCCACAACCGCTTCAGCGGGGGAATGCGCAACAGGGCTCGTACGGCGCGCTCGCGTGAGTCTGCGGCAAGTGTGTCGGAGGTGGGGCTCACGACCGTTGGCTGCTCGGCTCGCGTCATCCGCCCAGCCTATCGGGAGCGGACCGGTGCCCGGGGGCCGCGTCCGAACATACGACCACCAGAACCTCTCCCGCCCCCGTATCAGCACCTCCGACCGGCCCCCTCCCAGCCCTCGGCCATCCCCCGCCACCTCCGGACGGCACCCTTCCAGCCCCCGCCACCTCGGCCCGCCCCATTCCAGCCTCGGCCATCCCGCGGCACTTCCACCCGCCCCCATTCCAGCCCCTCCGGCGTTTGAGGAGCGGGGTCCGGGGCGGAGCCCCGGTTACGGGAAGGGGCGGGTAGGGGACAAGGCCCGCCGCAGGCGCAACCCACCCGCAGCCAAAGCGCACAGGTGAGACAGACAGGCTCAGAACAACGCGCCGGGCGGGCCGGAGAAACAACTCCGGCCCGCCCGAGGTGCGGAAACTCATCGACTCCGCGAGGTCACTCCTCCGTAGGAGCCGTAGAAGCAGAAGCGGCGGAGGCGGACGACTTCTTCGCCGTGGTCTTCTTGGCCGCCGTAGCGGTCGCCTTCTTCGCGGTCGTCTTCTTGGCCACCGTCTTCTTGGCCGCGGTCGCCTTCTTCGCCGCCGCCTTCTTCGCGGTGGCCTTCTTGGCCGGAGCCTTCTTCGCCGTCTTCTTCTTGGCCGGCCCCTTGGCCCGCTTCTCCGCGAGCAGCTCGTAGCCGCGCTCCGGCGTGATCTCCTCGACGCTGTCGTCGGACCGCAGCGTCGCGTTCGTCTCGCCGTCGGTGACGTACGCGCCGAAGCGGCCGTCCTTCACGACGACCGGAGCACCGCTCACCGGGTCGGTGCCCAGTTCCTTCAGCGGCGGCTTGGCGGCGGCCCGCCCGCGCTGCTTCGGCTGGGCGTAGATGGCGAGGGCCTCTTCGAGGGTGATGTCGAAGAGCTGGTCCTCGGAGGTCAGCGACCGGGAGTCCGTGCCCTTCTTCAGGTACGGGCCGTAGCGGCCGTTCTGCGCGGTGATCTCGACGCCCTCGGCGTCCTCACCGACGACGCGCGGCAGCGACATCAGCTTCAGCGCGTCTGCCAGCGTCACCGTGTCCAGCGACATCGACTTGAACAACGAAGCCGTCCGCGGCTTCACCGCGTTCTTGCCGGTCTTCGGGGTGCCCTCGGGCAGCACCTCGGTGACGTACGGGCCGTAGCGCCCGTCCTTGGCGATGATCTGGTTCCCGCTGACCGGGTCGGCGCCGAGCTCGAAGTCGCCGCTCGGCTTGGCCAGCAGCTCCTCCGCGTACTCGACGGACAGCTCGTCGGGCGCCAGTTCCTCGGGGACGTCCGCGCGCTGGTGGCCCTCGGAGTCCTTCTCGCCGCGCTCGATGTACGGGCCGTAGCGGCCGACCCGGAGCTTGATGTCGTTGCCGACGGGGAACGAGGAGATCTCCCGGGCGTCGATCGCACCGAGGTCGGTGACGAGCTCCTTGAGCCCGCCGAGGTGGTCGCCGTCGCCGTTGCCCGCGTCGGAGGCCTTTCCGGCACCGGCCGTGTCGTCGCCGTCCGTCGCGCCGAAGTAGAAACGCTTCAGCCACGGCACGGACTGGGCCTCGCCGCGTGCGATGCGGTCGAGGTCATCCTCCATGCGGGCGGTGAAGTCGTAGTCGACGAGCCGGCCGAAGTGCTTCTCCAGCAGGTTGACCACGGCGAACGAGAGGAACGACGGCACGAGGGCCGTGCCCTTCTTGAAGACGTAGCCGCGGTCGAGGATCGTCCCGATGATCGAGGCGTACGTCGACGGGCGGCCGATCTCGCGCTCTTCGAGCTCCTTGACCAGCGAGGCCTCGGTGTAGCGGGCCGGCGGCTTCGTTGCGTGGCCGTCGACCGAGACCTCGTCGGCGGACAGCGCGTCGCCCTCGGCGACCTGCGGCAGCCGGCGCTCACGGTCGTCCAGCTCGGCGTTCGGGTCATCGGCGCCTTCGACGTACGCCTTCATGAAGCCGTGGAAGGTGATCGTCTTGCCGGAGGCGGAGAACTCGGCGTCGCGGCCGTCGCTCGCCCGGCCGCCGATCTTGACGGTGACGGAGTTACCGACCGCGTCCTTCATCTGGGAGGCGACGGTCCGCTTCCAGATCAGCTCGTAGAGCCGGAACTGGTCGCCGGTGAGGCCGGTCTCGGCAGGGGTGCGGAAGCGGTCGCCGGAGGGGCGGATCGCCTCGTGCGCCTCCTGCGCGTTCTTGACCTTGCCGGCGTACGTGCGCGGCTTGTCCGGCAGGTAATTGGCACCGTAGAGCTGCGTGACCTGGGCGCGGGCCGCGGAGATCGCGGTGTCCGAGAGGGTCGTGGAGTCGGTACGCATATAGGTGATGAAGCCGTTCTCGTACAGCTTCTGCGCGACCTGCATGGTGGCCTTGGCCCCGAAGCCCAGCTTCCGGCTCGCCTCCTGCTGGAGGGTCGTCGTACGGAAGGGCGCGTACGGGGAACGGCGGTACGGCTTCGACTCGACGGAACGCACGGCGAACGAGGAGTCGGCGAGCGCGGCGGCCAGGGCGCGGGCGTTCGTCTCGTCCAGGTGCAGCGTCTGACCGGAGGCGGCCTTGAGCTGACCGTCCGGACCGAAGTCGCGGCCCTGGGCGATGCGGCGCCCGTCGACCGCGCTGAGGCGGGCGGTGAGCGTCGAGGGGTCGGAGGCGTCACCGCTGCGGCCGGTGGCGAAGGTGCCGGTCAGGTCCCAGTACTCGGCGGAGCGGAAGGCGATGCGCTCGCGCTCCCGCTCGACGACGAGGCGGGTGGCGACGGACTGGACGCGGCCCGCCGACAGACGGGGCATGACCTTCTTCCACAGGACCGGCGAGACCTCGTAGCCGTAGAGGCGGTCGAGGATTCGGCGGGTCTCCTGGGCGTCGACCATGCGCTGGTTCAGCTCGCGCGGGTTGGCGACGGCAGCCCGGATCGCGTCCTTGGTGATCTCGTGGAAGACCATCCGGTGGACCGGGACCTTGGGCTTGAGCACTTCCTGCAGGTGCCACGCGATGGCTTCGCCCTCGCGGTCCTCATCGGTGGCGAGGAAGAGTTCGTCCGACTCGGCCAGCAGCTGCTTGAGCTTCCTGACCTGGGCCTTCTTATCGGCATTGACGACGTAGATGGGCTGGAAGTCGTTCTCGACGTCCACCCCGAGCCGCCGGACCTCGCCGGTGTACTCGTCCGGCACCTCCGCGGCACCGTTCGGGAGGTCGCGGATGTGCCCGACGCTCGCCTCGACGACGTATCCGGGGCCGAGATAGCCCTTGATCGTCTTCGCCTTGGCAGGCGACTCGACGATGACGAGTCGGCGGCCGCCCTGTGCGGTCTCGCTGGTCGGGGACAACTTCGCTCTTCTCTCCGGTCGACACTCGGTGGGCATCCGGGCAGCGCGATCGCGCTGCCGACAGTGCTGTCGCTGCGGAGTGTGACGGTACAACCCGCCCCCGTGTCAAACGGCAAAAGCCCGCAACGGCCACTCGAACGGTAACCCGACTTCCGCCTTTCCTGCCGCCCGGCCCGCTCGGTCCGCCGTGCGCGGGGCCGCTGCCTGCATGTTTCGGCGGCGCTGTGGCGGCCCTGCGGGTGCCGGGTGCGAGGTGCGGGCGGTCCGGGCGTGTTCCGGGCGGGCCCCGGGCCGCGAGTGCCCGCGAGGGGTTCGGACGCGCACTCGGACGCGTGCTCAGACGCGTGTGAAGCACCACACCCCGAGGACGAGGAAAACTACGCCGAACACAGTCGCGAGTACGGTCGAAGCGACGGGACTCACCCGGTACGCCACCGGCGCGCGCTGCAGCACGCACGCCCCCGTCCACAGCAGCAGCGCGGCACCGAACAGTGCGAACGCCGTACCGGCGAAGATCGCAGGTCCGCTCTCCATACCCGTACGCCTCTCTGTCCCCCGGCGCGGACCGCGCCGTACGGCTTCGTGTCACGCCGTTCCGGGGAGGCTCGCACCACCGGGCGTCGGCGACGCGAACCCCGGGTGAACAGCGGTACCGGCCGTGCTCACGGGACCGCACCGTGCTCACATGACGTCGAGGGTCGCCCGCCGCCGGCTTCCGCGTTCGAACACCGTCAGCAGCACGACGGCGAGCAGCGCGTACCCGGCCCCCGTCCCGAGCTCGGCGGCGAGATCCCGGACGTCGAGACCGGCGCCGGCGGACAACTCACTTGCCGCTTCGGCCGCGTGGGTCAGCGGCAGTACGGCGCCGACGGCGCGCATCCACTCCGGCAGACTCTCCCTCGGCACGTTCGCGCCGGTCAGCAGCAGGAGCACCGAACTCGCCACGTTTCAGGAAGACATCCCGGAGGCGCAGCCCCAGCGCCCCGAGCGCGAGGCCGAACGCGGAACACCCCGCCGCGGCGGCGAGCAGCACCGCCGCCAGCCCGGGAACAGCGCCAACCGGAATCCGCAGACCGAGCAGCAGGCATGCGGCGGAGAGCGTGAAGGCGCTGATGAAGAGTCCGTTCAGCACATACGGCAGCGCACGGCCGAACCAGAGCGGAGCCCAGTACCGGGGACTCAGCAGCACCGCGCCGAGCGTCCCGTAACGGCGTTCGTTGGCGATGGCCATCGTGCCGCCGTAGACACAGGCGGTGGAGGCGGCGACGACGGCGTTGCCGAGGAGGTAGAAGCGGTCGTCGGCGACCTGGAGCTGACGCCCCAGGAAGACGAAGAAGAGCAGCTGCAGCAGCGGGCCCACCAGCAGGGTGCCGACGAACATCGGGGGCGTCGTCCAGTTGAAGAGCGCCCGGTAGGACAGGGCGCCGCCGATCACGACGAGCCGCAGCGCGGCGAAGGGGCTTCGATGCGTGTGGCTCCGGTTCGTGGGACTTCGGTTCGTGCGTGTTCGGTTCGTGGGTGTTCGGTTCGTGGCGGCCGGGTCCGGTGCGCTGACGGGCATACGGGACAACTCCTGGTTCAGGCGCTCGGGCGCTCAGGTATTCAGGTGAGGGAGAGGGTGGCGGCGGCCCGTACGCGCTGTTCGACGCGCCCCAGGACCAGGACGGCGGCCAAGGCGTACAGCGTGCCGAGGGCGAGGGCCGCGGCCATCGGGACCAG
The DNA here is from genome assembly GCF_043200175.1 of Streptomyces sp. NPDC048462. NCBI lineage: Bacteria > Bacillati > Actinomycetota > Actinomycetes > Kitasatosporales > Streptomycetaceae > Streptomyces > Streptomyces sp. NPDC048462. The sequence continues at coordinate 36,314 of NZ_JBICXG010000016.1, read as the reverse complement.
CACCTCACCGGCCCCGTGCCTCCCGAGGTCGCGGCGTGCACCGCCCGCGAGCCCCATGTGGTGGGCAGCGCCCAGGAAACCGGACGGGTCCAGTCCGGCAGGACGGTGACGGGCACGAGCATCCCGGACAGCATCCACACGGGCGCGTCCAGCGGGTTGGCGAGTGCGTTGGCGTTGCGCAGCAGTACGAACGTGGCGGCGAGCAGCAGGCCCATCATCCCGAGCGACGCGACGCACACGGGTATGGCGACCAGGAAGAGCAGCGGATGAGCGAAGTCCAGCGGCACGTCGAACAGCACCGCGCCCCAGATCACCGTCGCCCCCATGGCGTACGTGCCGATGACGGCGGTGGCCAGGGTGATCGGCAGCAGCACGAGGGAGAGCGGCGTGGGCGAGGCCACCAAGGTCTCCAGCGTGCCGAGCCAGCGCTGGTTCTGCACGGCCCCGCCCGACCCGAAGAGCACCGACGACCAGATGCCCATGAGCCCCGCCCCGACGGCCGCGGTGAGCAGTCGGTCGGGGTCGTCGGACGCGCGGAAGAGGTAGACGGCGAGGGTCGCGTACACCAGCGGTACGAGGACGGCGAAGGTGATCTCGATCGGCGAGCGGCTCATGTACGAGACGTGCGTGCGCACTCCGACGGCCACCAGACGCAGCACCCTGGCGGGGGCCGTGCCACCGCGGCTCATGCCGGGGCCCCGTCGGCGAAACGGCCGGCCTCGACGGACTGATCCGCCTCGTACCCGGCCCCGTGCTCGGCTTCGTGCTCTGCCTCGCCCTCCGCCTCGTCCTCCGCCTTGCCTTACGCCTCGTCCTCCGCCTTGCTCCCGGGTTCCGTCGACTCTTCGCTCTCCGCCTCCTCGACGATCGCGATGTAGGCGTCCTCCAGGGTCGGTTCACGTGTGACGACCCGTCCGACCCGGACACCGTGGAGCGCAGCGAGCACCTGCGCGTGCAGCTGGACTCCGCGCTCCGTCTGCACGATGACGGCCTGCCGGCTGCCCCGGTCCTCGGCGGCCACGCCGTGCCCGCCCGCGAGGTCCCGGATGCGGTCGAGGTGTTCCTCACCCGCTCCGTGGGCCTCGATCTCCAGGATGCCGCGCTCCTGGACCCGGGACTTGAGCCGGTCCGGGGTGCCCAGCGCCCGGATGGTGCCGCCCGCGATCACCGCGATCCGGTCGCACAGCTCATCGGCCTCGGCCATGTGCGTGGTCAGCAGTACGGTCGTGCCGCCGGCCCGCAGATCAGCGATCGTGCGGCGCAGATCCCTCGCCGCCACCGGGTCGACGCCGATGGACGGCTCGTCCAGGAACAGCACGTCCGGCCGGTGCAACAGGCCCCGTGCGATGTGCAGTCGCTGCCGCATCCCGCGCGAGTAGCCCTCGACGCGTTCCTTCTCCCGGCCGGTGAGGCCGACCAGGTCGAGCAGTTCAGCGATCCGCCGTTTCTGGTCACGCGGTTCCACGGCGTACAGCTCGGCGAAATAGCGCAGGTTGTCGAGGGCGGACAGCCGGTCGTAGAGACCCCGGTCGCCACCGAAGACGTATCCGATCCTGCGCCGTACGGCGACCGGGTCGGACGCCACGTCGTGCCCGAGCACCCGGGCGGTGCCCGAGGTGGGCAGCAGCGGGGTGTTGAGCATCTTGATGGTGGTGGTCTTGCCCGCGCCGTTGGGGCCGAGGAGACCGAAGAGCTCGCCGCGTGTCACCTCGAAGGTGACCCCCCGCACAGCCCGGGTCTCGGTACGGCGCGGACGCAGGAAGCCGGTCCGGCTGGTGTAGGTGCGGCAAAGGCTCTCCGCCTCGATGGCAAGCATGGCGGGCACGCTAGGGCGGGCCGTGCCGCCCCCGCCATCAATTCGGGAGCCACCGAATCGTCGTTCCGGGCGCCACTCCGCCCGCCGCGCTCAGGAGACCGCGCGCAGCACTTCCTCCCCGGACAGCAGCGCGAGCAGGGCCCGGCCGGTGTCCGTGAGCTGGTAGTACACGCTGCGGCCGATCCGGTGCCGGGTGACGACGTCCGCGTCCGCGAGCGCGGACAGGTGCTCCGAGACCGTGCTCGGCGCGAGCCCCAGCCGGTCGGATATCCCGGCCGTGGTGAGCGGCCCGCCGAGCTGCCGCAGGACCGAGGCGCGGCCCCGGCCGAGCAGCAGCCCGAGCCGGTCACCGGTGTCGGGGTGATCCGCCCGCCGCTCCCGCAGCGCACCCGCGCCACGGGCCTGGAAGGAGACGGCCAGGACCTCGGGGTCATCGGTGGAGTAGAGCCGGCAGCCCTCGGCGAAGACGAGCGGCACGAGCAGGAGCCGGCGTTCGCCCGCACGGTATTCCACGTCGATGTGCTTGGTCAGCTCCAGGACGGGAGGCGTCCATCTGGCCCGGCTCTCCAGACCGGCGAAGAGCGCGTCGACTCCCTCGGTGGCGAAGGCCCTCGCACGGATGAGTACTTCGTCCTCGACGAGCCGGCGCATCGTGGGCCAGTGCGCCGCCGGCGCACCGTCCCAGTAGGCCGCGTACGCATCGGCGAGGGCCGCGCAGGACGGCTTCGGGTCCACCAGGTACGGGCGGATGCGTGGGTGGTCCTCAAGCCCCGCGTAGTGCTCGGCGACCCCGGCCCGTACGACGTCGGCCGGGGTGGCCCGGACCGTCTCCAGCTCCGCCTCGATGGACGTGGCCCCGACCGGCCGGGGCAGCAGGAAGTCCGGGAAGCTCAGCGGGCCCTCGGTCAGCAGTCACAGCGCATGCGTACGGTCGTCCTCCCTCAGCACCTCCCGGGCGCGCACCACCCACTCCTGGTACGGCAGGGAGGGGGCGCGGCGCGGCATCGCGAGATACAGGCTGCAGAACGCGTCCCACAGCGGGCTGATCGCGATCCGCGTCGCACCGAGCGATGGCGCGTCCAGCTCGATCCGGATCATCCGGCCGTCCCCTCCGCCGGGGGCACCGGCTCCAGGAAGCCCTCCTCGACCAGCAGCCGGATGGCCTGCGGAGTGCGGTCGCGCAGCAGCACCGGGTCCTCGTTCATCAGCTGGGCGATGGCGTCGAGGATCCGGCCCGCGGGCAGCGATCCGTCGCACACGCCGGCGAATCCGGCACCCACCGCGTCGACCTTCGTCGCACGCCGCATACCCCGGTTCTGACGGAGCACCACATGTTCGGGATCCTCGGCACCCGGCAGCCCGACCTGCTCCTGCACGACCTCGGCGGCCAGGGTGAAGTGACCGGTCAGCAGAGCCGCGTCGTCCTGGTCCCGCAGGTAGTCCTGGCGGGCGAAGTGCGTCTCGATGGCCGGTCCGAGCGGCTGCTCCACCGCGTGCGGCCACTCCTCGATCACGATCGACGGGTCCCCGGCGGCCGCCGCGGCGGACTTCCGCAGCGTGATCCAGCCGAATCCGACGCCCTTGGTCCCACTGGCCTCGAACTCGTCCAGCCAGGCGCCGTACCGAGCCGCGTAATCCCCGGGCTCCGTGCGGTGGTCGCCGCTGTCGCGCAGCCACAGCTCCGCGTACTGCGTGACGTCCTGGACCTCGCGCTGCACCACCCAGGCGTCACAGCCCTGCGGCACCCAGGAGCGAAGCCGGTCCTGCCACTCCTCGTCCTCGGTGTGCTGCCAGTTGGCCAGGAAGTGGGCGTACCCGCCCTCGTTCAGCCGCTCGCCGGTCTGCTGCACCAGGGTCCGGCACAGGTCGTCGCCCGCCATACCGCCGTCGCGGTAGGTGAGCCGGGCGCCGGGCGAGATGACGAAGGGCGGGTTGGAGACGATCAGGTCGTACGTCTCTCCCGCGACCGGTTCGTAGAGGGAACCCTCGCGCAGATCGGCCGGGGCGGCGCCGGACAGGGCGAGGGTGAGCCGGGTGAAGCCGAGGGCGCGCGGATTGAGGTCGGTGGCGGTGACCCTGGTGGCGTGCTGCGAGGCGTGCAGCGCCTGGATGCCGGAGCCCGTACCGATGTCGAGGGCGGAGGCGACAGGTCTGCGGACGGTGATACCGGCGAGGGTGGTGGAGGCGCCGCCGATACCGAGGACGACGCCCTCCTCGTGCGAGCCGATGCCGCCCGCGCCGCCGACGGCACAGCCCAGGTCGGACACGATGAACCAGTCCTGGCCGTCCGGTCCGCCGTAGGGGCGCACGTCGACGGACGCGCGCACCTCGCCGTCCGTCTCGGTCAGCCAGCCGTCCGCCACGCACTCCGGCAGCGGCAGCACGGCGGCCGCCCGCCCGGAGAGGACCGGGCGCTGGAGGAGGAAGAGCCGTACGAGCGTGTCGAGCGGCGCGTCGCCCCGGGTGGCGCGCAGCGCCGGGACGGTCTCGCTGCGGGCGAGCGCGGCGTAGGCGGGAGCACCGAGCTGGTCGAGGAGCCCGTCGGCGGTGAAGGCGGCGGCGAGCAGGGCTTCGCGAAGCCGGGTCGCATGGTCGGGTGCGGGAAGGCTGGTCTTACTCACGTGACCCATTGTGACGGCTCCCACTGACAACGGCAGCGGCCCGCCGGCCTCCAGGGCCGCCGGGCCGCTTCCAGGAACCGGCCGGCTACGACTTCTCGCTGGGCGAGGCGGAGGAAGACGCCTCCTTCGAGCCCTTCGCGTCCTTCGGGTCCTCGGAGTTCTTCGAGTCCTTCGAGGGAGACGCCGACTTGGAGGAGTCGGCGGACGGCGATGCGGGGGCCGTCGGCTTCTGGCAGCCCTTCTGCTTGGCCATGGCGTTGCCGACCTCGCCGGACTGGAGCTTCTTCAGCGCCTGGTCACCGTTGGTGCTGATCTTGTTCAGCTCGTCAGCGATGCCCTTGAGGCCGTCCGCGAACTTCGCCTGGTCCTTCGTGTCGAGGTCATCGACCTTCTTCTGCAGGTCCGCGTAGGCCACGGAGGAGGCGTTGAGCTCCTTCACGGCCTCCTTCTGCGTGGTCTCGCCGTCGTCGACCGGCGGCGGGCCCGCCGAGTCGACGGCTGAGCCGAGCGCCTTGTACGCCTGCGAGATCTGCTTGAAGGCGGCCGAGTCGGTCTTCTGGACGTCGGCGGGCTTGCTGTTGTCCGCGGTCTGCTGCTGGATGGAGGCGTTGGCGTTCGCGATCTTCTGCAGCTGGGGCTGGACCTGGTCACAGACCTTCTTGGCCCAGTCGTTCACCTTGTTGTCGCTGTCGTCGCTGCAGCCCGACAGCGTAAGTACCAGTACCGCACCGCCGGACAGCGCGGCCGCAAGCTTCTTGTTCACCGGATTGGTCCCTTCCAAGGCTCTCGGCCCCGGAACTTACACGCCGAGCGCCCTTCATCCGGGCGCCCGGCGTCCGATGGGTAGGCTTTTGCAGCCATTTGCACCAAGCGAAATGAGGGAGATACAACTCACCCACACGACCCCCGCGCACGGGAACGTCCGTCCGAACAAGCACTCGTTCGGGTAGGTCATTCAGGTAAGCCCTTCGGGTGATGCACCCGGACAAGCCATGCGGATGAGCCAACGACCGTCTGGGGCAGCCCCTCTGACGGCCGGACGACCCATCGGACGCGCGGTGGAGAAGTGGCCGAAGAAGCGGACGGGCGGACGAGGCATCGGAATGCCCCGCCCACCCGGTTGCCGACCCCGCGTCGCCTAACGGCGCCGACCAGGAACGCCGTTGACACGGCCTCCCTCCGCCGCCGGGCTCACTGGACGGCCGCCGGGTCGCTCGGCCGGGCCGGGCTGCCCCCGCCCTCGCCGCCGGGATCGCCCTCGTCGCCGACGGCGATCCCGCGCCGCTTGGAGACGTAGACCGCACCGACGATGACCACGATGGCGAGCGCCGCCACCACCGCGCGCACCGCGGCGTTCGCGTCCTCGCCGTAGCTGAACTTCACCACCGCGGGCGCGATGAGCAGTGCCACCAGGTTCATCACCTTGAGCAAGGGGTTGATCGCCGGCCCGGCCGTGTCCTTGAAGGGGTCACCGACCGTGTCGCCGATGACGGTCGCGGCGTGGGCGTCGCTCCCCTTGCCGCCGTGGTGACCGTCCTCGACGAGCTTCTTGGCGTTGTCCCACGCCCCGCCGGAGTTGGCGAGGAAGACCGCCATCAGCGTCCCGGTGCCGATCGCACCGGCGAGATACGAGCCGAGCGCCCCCACCCCGAAGCTGAAGCCGACCGCGATCGGCGCCAGCACCGCCAGCAGACCGGGCGTGGCCAGCTCGCGCAGCGCGTCCTTGGTGCAGATGTCGACGACGCGCCCGTACTCCGGCTTCTCGGTGTAGTCCATGATCCCGGGGTGATCGCGGAACTGCCTCCGCACCTCGTAGACCACGGCCCCGGCGGACCGGGACACCGCGTTGATGGCCAGGCCGGAGAAGAGGAACACGACCGCGGCACCGAGGATAAGACCCACCAGGTTGTTGGGCTGCGAGATGTCCAGGCTCAGCCCCATCTCCCCCGCCGAGGCGCCCACGTCGTCGACCGCGGTGGCGATCGCGTCTCGGTAGGAACCGAAGAGCGCCGCCGCCGCCAGAACGGCGGTCGCGATGGCGATGCCCTTGGTGATGGCCTTGGTGGTGTTGCCGACGGCATCCAGGTCGGTGAGGACCTGCGCACCGGCGCCACTGACATCGCCGGACATCTCGGCGATGCCCTGCGCGTTGTCGGAGACCGGGCCGAAGGTGTCCATGGCGACGATGACCCCGACGGTGGTGAGCAGACCGGTACCGGCCAGCGCCACCGCGAAGAGGGCCAGCATGATCGACGTACCGCCGAGCAGGAACGCCCCGTAGACACCGAGCCCGATCAGCAGCGCGGTGTAGGCGGCGGACTCCAGACCGATGGAGATACCCGCGAGTACGACGGTGGCCGGTCCGGTGAGCGAGGACTTGCCGATGTCCCTGACCGGGCGGCGGTTGGTCTCGGTGAAATAGCCCGTCAGCTGCTGGATCAGGGCCGCCAGCACGATGCCGATGGCAACGGCGACCAGCGCGAACACCCGCGGATCCCCACCGTGCGAGGTGATGGACTCATCGGTGACCCCGTCCAGGTCCGCGTACGTGGACGGCAGGTAGACGAAGACCGCCACGGCCACCAGAACGAGCGAGATGACCGCAGAGATGAAGAAGCCGCGGTTGATGGCGGTCATCCCGCTGCGGTCGCTGCGGCGCGGCGCGACCGCGAAGACGCCGATCATCGCGGTGATCACACCGATCGCCGGAACGATCAGCGGAAACGCGAGTCCCGCGTCACCGAAGGCGGCCTTGCCGAGGATGAGCGCGGCGACCAGCGTCACGGCGTACGACTCGAAGAGGTCGGCCGCCATGCCCGCGCAGTCCCCGACGTTGTCGCCCACATTGTCGGCGATGGTGGCGGCATTGCGCGGATCGTCCTCCGGAATGCCCTGCTCCACCTTGCCGACCAGGTCCGCACCGACATCGGCGGCCTTGGTGAAGATGCCGCCGCCGACCCTCATGAACATCGCGATCAGCGCCGCCCCGAGCCCGAAGCCCTCCAGCACCTTGGGCGCGTCCGCGGCATAGCCGAGCACCACGCAGGAGGCGCCCAGGAGCCCGAGGCCCACGGTGATCATGCCGACCACACCCCCGGTACGGAATGCGATCTTCGTTGCTTTGTGCGAAACAACGGTGAGATCCTTTTCCGGTTCGCCTTCTGCGGGAGTCGCCTCACGCGCAGCGGCGGCCACCCGCACATTGCTCCGTACGGCGAGCCGCATCCCGATGTAACCGGTGGCCGCCGAGAAAAGCGCACCCACCAGGAAGAACACCGAACGGCCTGCGCGTTGTGACCAGTTGTCGGCCGGAAGCAGGAGAAGCAGGAAGAAGACGACAACGGCGAAGATGCCTACCGTTCGCAACTGCCGGGCCAGATAGGCATTCGCGCCTTCCTGGACGGCGGCCGCGATCTCCTTCATGCGTTCGGTGCCCTCACCGGCCGCCAGCACCTGACGTGCCAGCAGCTGGGCGACCAGCAGGGCCGCGACGGCGACGACCGCGACGACGATCACGATGACACGGTTGTCATCGGTGAGCACCGCTGCCGCGAGAGTGGTGGGTGGGTCGGAAAGTGCGGAAAACTGCGTCAGTTCTGCCAGTGGTGTGGTGCCGAACCCCGCCATACGTCCTCCTTGACGCTCAGCGCTCAAGACGTGGACGGATTGTAGGTAGCGAGACACGATCAAAACAGTGCGCGGTAAATGTAATTGACCTTCATCCACCGAACGACAATTGATCACCTTCGCGGACTGGGCCGAATGCAGTAATGGGGCAGACGCATTTTCGGTAGATCACTGATCAAGGGGAAAGGAAAAAGGCCCTGCTCAGCAGGGCCTCGAAAAACTGATCAGGGGTGACCGTCCACGCCACCGGGCCGGCCGAACCGCCCCGGGACGCGACGCACTCAGCGCAGTACGGTCGCCGGCGTCTTCGGCCAGCTCATCCGGATGACTCCGCCGTCCGCGCCGGATCTGACTTCCACGTCGTCGACCAGGCCGCTGATGACCGCGAGGCCCATCTCGTCCTCGCCGTCGCCGTCCGGATCGGGTTCCGGCTCGTCCGGCCCCACGGCGGACGTGTCGCCGGAGCCTCCGGACATGCCGGGTACGGACCCGTCGCTGCGCGGGCCCGGCACCTCGTCGCCGACCTCGATGGAGAAGGACTTCTCCTCCTCCGTCAGGACGACCGTGACCGGGGCGGTGATGCCATGGCTGCGATGCAGCCCGACAGCGCGGCTGCAGGCCTCTCCCACGGCGAGCCTGACCTCGTCGAGCACTGCCTCGTCGACCCCGGCCCGGCGCGCCACGGCAGCCGCCACGAGGCGGGCCGTCCTGACGTGTTCGGGCTGGGCGCTGAAGCGGAGTTCAACGGTGGCCATGCGATCCCCCTCGAACGTACGTGTGTGCACCCAGGAACCGGACCGATGGCCCGGCACTCCTGGCTCTTCCAGTCCGGTCACCGCCGACCGACCGGAAACCGCCGGCCGACGCATCTGCCCGGCATCCACCGGACGACCGCCCGACGGATGTTGTACAGCCGAAGTTCAACCGCCGACCCGACCTCCGCCAGCCGATCCTGAAGGCTGACGACTGACGGCTGATCCGACAGCCAACGGCCGCTTCGGCATCTGCCGACTGACAGCTGATGGCTCACAGCTGATCCAGCGGCCGATGACTGATCCAGCAGCCGATGACTCAGACAACCGGCGGCTGATCCGATCGCGTGAGCGACCGACCAGCAACCGAGCCGACGAGCAGACCGGCAAAATAGATCAGCCGACGACCACCGAACGGGTGACGGGTCGACGTCGGGATTGACGCCGCACCGATGCCGGACAGCCGAATCATCGGCCGCCGACAGGCCTCCGTCACACCCTCGGCCGTCTTCCTCCGAAGCTGTCGACGGCACCCGCCGGTCCGGCTGCGCCGCTACCGCCGGACCGGCCCTTGGGCCGGTCCGACCGCGAGCCGACCGTCAGTCGGTTGCCGCGACGGCCTCATCGACCGTGGTGTGAATCGGGAACACCTTGGTGAGACCGGTGATCCTGAAAATCTTGAGAATGCGCTCCTGGTTGCAGACCAGGCGCAACGAGCCCTCATGGGCCCGCACACGCTTCAAACCGCCCACGAGCACGCCGAGGCCGGTGGAGTCGAGAAAGTCGACGCCTTCCATGTCGACAACCAAGTGGTAGCTGCCGTCATTCACCAACTCGACCAACTGCTCGCGCAGCTTGGGCGCGGTATACACATCAATCTCGCCACCGACCTCGACGACCGTACGGTCGCCACCAGGGCCGGACACATTGCGAGTCGACAAGGACAGGTCCACGGATCCTCCAGCACCTTGCTATCGAGCGGTCGCCCCTCGGTCTCCCCGGCGGAGCCAGGGGACGGATCGCCAGCCGCGATGGCATTCAATCACTTACCAGCTGCCATGCACGACGCCTTGGGACCATTGTCCGCCTCGCCAGTGACACACTCGGTGCCGATGGCCAAGAAACACCGCCCCAGTCGACCGCCCGAGAGCGGGGGCTCCCGCCCCTCTCCGGACATGGTCCTCGACCGGCTCGCCGCAAGGGCGGGCCGGGCCGCGCGCATCACTCATACGGAGCACCTGCCCCCGCGTACGGGAACTCATGCGGTCTGGCCCGATCGCATCCGCCCAGAAGTGATCGCGGCCATCCAGCGCGCCGGAATCGATCATCCCTGGGCCCATCAGGCGGCAGCTGCGGAGCACGCGCTGGACGGCGAGTCGGTCGTCATCGCCACCGGCACCGCCTCCGGCAAGTCGCTGGCCTACCTCGCCCCGGTCCTCAGCTCCCTCCTGGACGGCTCCGAGGCACCCAACGGCCGTGGCGCGACCGCCCTCTACCTCGCCCCCACCAAGGCCCTGGCCGCCGACCAGAGGCGCTCGGTGAAGGAACTCGCGGCCCCGCTGGGCAACGCGATCCGTCCTGCGGTCTACGACGGCGACACCCCCGTCGAGGAACGCGAATGGGTACGCCAGTACGCCAACTACGTCCTCACCAACCCGGACATGCTGCACCGCGGGATACTCCCGTCCCACCCCCGCTGGTCCTCCTTCCTGCGCGCGCTGCGCTATGTCGTCATCGATGAGTGCCACACCTACCGGGGTGTCTTCGGCTCCCACGTCGCCCAGGTGGTGCGCCGGCTCCGCCGCCTGTGCGCCCGTTACGGCGCCGATCCCGTGTTCCTCCTGGCCTCCGCCACGGCGGCCGAGCCCTCGGCCGCGGCGGGGCGCCTCACCGGCCTCCCGGTCGTCGAGGTCGCCGATGACGCCTCCCCGCGCGGCGAACTGGTCTTCGCCCTGTGGGAGCCGCCCCTGACCGAGCTGCACGGCGAAAAGGGAGCTCCCGTGCGCCGCACCGCCACGGCGGAGACCGCGGACCTGCTCACCGACCTCACCGTGCAGGGTGTGCGCTCGGTCGCCTTCGTACGCTCCCGGCGGGGCGCCGAGCTCATCTCCGTCATCGCCAAGGAACGCCTCGCGGAGGTCGACCGCTCCTTGCCCGCCCGCGTGGCCGCCTACCGCGGGGGCTATCTCCCCGAGGAGCGCCGCGCCCTGGAACGCGCCCTGCACTCCGGTCAGCTGCTCGGCCTGGCCGCCACGACCGCCCTCGAACTCGGCATCGACGTCTCCGGTCTGGACGCCGTCGTCATAGCGGGCTACCCCGGCACGAGGGCTTCGCTGTGGCAGCAGGCCGGCCGTGCGGGACGCGCGGGACAGGGTGCCCTCGCCATCCTGGTGGCCCGCGACGACCCGCTGGACACCTTCCTCGTCCACCACCCCGAGGCGCTGTTCCAGCAGCCTGTGGAGTCGACCGTCCTCGATCCGGACAACCCGTACGTCCTGGCCCCCCACCTGTGCGCCGCCGCGGCGGAGCTGCCGCTCACCGAACCCGATCTGGCCCTCTTCGGCCCCGCCGCCACCGGCCTGCTGCCGCAGCTGGAATCCGCGAAGCTGCTCCGCAAACGCGCCTCGGGCTGGCACTGGACCCGGCGCGAACGGGCCGCCGACCTCACCGACATCCGGGGCGAGGGCGGCCGCCCCGTCCAGATCGTCGAGGAGGGCACCGGGAGGCTGCTGGGCACCGTCGACGAGTCCGCCGCACACGCCGCAGTCCATGAAGGCGCCGTCCACCTCCATCAGGGCCGCACCTACCTGGTCCGCAAGCTGGACCTCGACGACTCGGCGGCACTGGTCGAGGAGGCGAGCCCGCCGTACTCGACGACGGCGCGCGACACCACCGCCATCGCCGTCCTGGAGACCGACACCGAGATCCCGTGGGGCGACGGGCGGCTCTGCTACGGCTCCGTGGAGGTCACCAACCAGGTCGTCTCCTTCCTCCGTCGCAAACTGATCAGCGGTGAGGTTCTGGGCGAGACCAAACTGGACCTTCCGCCCCGCACCCTGCGCACCCGCGCCGTGTGGTGGACGGTCACCCAGGACCAGCTCGACTCCGCCCGGATCAACCCGGAGATCCTGGGCGGCGCGCTGCATGCCGCCGAGCACGCGTCGATCGGGATGCTGCCGCTCTTCGCCACCTGCGACCGCTGGGACATCGGCGGCGTGTCCGTACCGCTGCATCCGGACACCCTGCTGCCGACGGTCTTCGTGTACGACGGCCACCCCGGCGGTGCCGGGTTCTCCGAACGCGCCTTCCACACCGCGCGCGGCTGGCTGACCGCCACGCGTCAGGCCATCGCCTCATGTGAGTGCGATGCGGGGTGCCCGTCCTGCATCCAGTCCCCGAAGTGCGGCAACGGCAACGAACCGCTGCACAAACGCGGCGCCGTGCGTCTGCTCACCGAGCTCCTCCGATCGGCACCTCCCGAGCCATCCGAGCACCCGGAGCAATCCGAACCTCACTGCCCTCCGGGCTCCCCGGACTCCCCGAGCTCTCCGCGCCCTCCGGGCTCCCCGACGGCCCCGTAGCCACAGGGGCCGCCGTCGCCGGCCCTGCCCGGGACCTGACCTCCGGGGCGTAGGGACCCACACGTACCCGGGCCACCACATCGGCGATCTCCCCCTGCACGGCGCACCGCACCACTTCCGCCCCTTGCGCCCCAGCAACCTGCTGGGCGGCCCGGCAGGCAGCGGTTGCTCCGTCCAAGGCCCGGTCAGCCGCTGCCAGGGCCGCCAGGTCGGCCGCACCTCCGGCCCGGTGCCGGGCCACCACCACCTGCCCGAGCGCCAGCACCACGGCAAACACCGTGCACAGCGTCACCGTGGCCACCGCAGCCCACACAGTGGCCATCCCCCGGTCCCGCCTCTCGCAGCCCCTGTAGCGCGCACAGAGGCCCTGCAGCCACACGTCCGGCACTCGCCGCCCCGCCCGCATCACGGCGTCGCCCCCACCGTGTCCTCGGCAGACGCCACGGCCTCCGCTCTCAGCGTGACGCCCAGGCCCCCGGGGCCCGGGGTCGGCGCGGTCACCCGGACCCGCCACAGCGCCCCGTCACGTCGCACATCGACCGCCGCCCGGTCCGGCGCCGCCGAAAGGGCGGCCTCCCGCACCTGGGCCTCCGGCTCGGATCGGGCCGCCGCTCGCGCACCGGCCCTGGCCGCGTCCACGCACCGGATCTGGGCCGACGAGGCCATCAGGGCCCACACCAGGGCGAGGGTGAACACCACCAGCACCGGAATCGCCATGGCTGCCTCCGCCGTCACCGCGCCGCTGTCGCTCCCCGGCCGCACCCGCCCCGTTCGTCCCCCGAGACCAGGCGCCACCGCTGCGCCGCTCTCAGAACTTCGCATCGAGGGCGTCCTTCAGCAGTGATTGCAACTGCGCCATGACCGGTGCACTGGTGACCACCTTGTAAAGCACCGCAGCGAACGCGCAGGCAGCGATCGTCCCCACCGCGTATTCGGACGTCGTCATTCCGCTGTCCGCCCGAGCCGCGCGTACGAGATTCCGCACCCAAACCATTACTTTCTGCTTCATTTCAAACCCCCATGAGACAGTTTTCTGCCGAAATCGAGCTACTAATTGAGGTACTCATCGCATTTGGGCTCTTTTGGTGCGTCAGTGGTTCAGCAGCCCCGTCGCCAGACCGATCACCACGGGCGCCACCCCAACCGTGAGAAACGCGGGAAGGAAGCAGAGCCCGACGGGCGCGGTGATCAGGACGCCGGCCCGCTGCGCCCGCGCCACCGCCGCGCTCGACCGCTCGGCCCGCATCGCTTCGGCCAGCCGGGAAACCGGCTCCGCCGCCGGAGCGCCGGTCGCGGCGGCCCGATCCAGGCAGCGGGCAAGCTCGGCAGCGCCTGGTATCTCCCCGAACCTCCCCCAGGCGACGGCGGGGTCCCCGCCGAGCCGGATCTCCGCCGCCGTCCGCGCCAGTTGCTCACCGACCGGCCCGCCCAGCGACTCACCCACCGCCTCGGCCGCCTCTCGCGGACCGGCCCCGACGGAGATGCAGGCCGCCAACAGATCGGCGGCCAGCGGAAGCCGACGTACGGCCTCCGCGGCATTCGCCGCCTCCTGAGCCGCTGCACGCGGCGCCTTCCCCGGTCGAGCCCGCTGCCACCGCCAGGCGACGTACCCCGCCACCAGGCCAACCGCCCAGCCCATGAGGCCGCCCACCAAGACCCAACCCGTCGACACGGCACCCAGCGCCGCCGCCCACTGCCCGGCAGGGACACCCGCCACCAGTCGGCCGACCCGACGCGTTACCCGGCCGACAGCCCTGACCCCGCCGCGAGAACCCACCGGCCCCCGCTCGTCCACCGCCAGAAAAACCGCTCCCCTGCGCCGCACCCGCCGCCCGGTCCGTCGACGGCTCAGGGCGAGCACCAACTGGGTGCACACCCAAGCCGCCGAAGCGACGGCCCCCACCCGCTGGACGACGTCACCGAACCCCGCGCTCACAGGGCTTCTCCCGCCCGGACGATCCGACCGGCCCAGAGCAGGCCCGCCGCCTCCAGCGCTCCGCCCGTCACCAGGCAGACCAACCCGGCCGTACTGTGCAGCAGCACCCTCAACGGCTCTGCGCCGAGCGCGGCACCAAGCCCCATGCCCAGCACAGGCAACAGAGCCAGCACCGCGACAGTCGACCACGCTCCGGCCAGTTGCGCCCGCAGGTCCTCCCGACGACGGCGCTCGGCCCGCAACGCGCCCTCCAGCCGGTCCAGACCGGCCGCGAGCCCGGCCCCGCCGTCCACCGCCACCCGCCAGCAGGCGGCCATTCCCGCGAGCCCGTCCAAGCCGGGTTCGCCCGCCGCCTGCCTCAGTGCTCCGGGGACATCGCCCCCGAACTGCGCCGCCGCCGAAACCCCCGCCTCGGCCGCTCCCATCACCCCCGTCCCCCGCACCGCGACGAGCAGCGCCTGCCCCGGTTCACGGCCGGCCCTCAACTCACCCACCACCGAACCGCACAGAGTCACCACCGCGTCGGCCCGCCGCTCCCGGCCCTTGCGTAACTCCCTTCTCCGCAGCCATCGCCGCATCAGTGGCACCGCCGCCGCCCCCGCAGCCATCGGCAGCAACGACTCACCGAGGACCCCCAGAACCAGAGCCACCGGCAGGCACAGCAACTCACGGCGTCCCATCAGCCACGCCTTGAGCCGCCTCAGGCCGCTCTCCCAGCGCTCCCCCAGGGGCGATTGCGCAGCCTCCACCGCCGGCAACACCCTTGCTCTCCGCTTCCCTTGGTCCCGGCCGGCCACCATCAGCCAGGCCGCTGCCCCCGCGCACAACATCGCCGCGTGCACCGCCTCCGGCATCCCCACTTCCGCGCCGCCGGTCACAGCTCACCCCCGATCAGCGACCGCAGCCGCCCCCAGCCCCGCTCCCGTTCGAATCCGGCCGCACTCCACCGCAGTGCCGGCACGGTCACCACGAGCCCCGCCGCATCCCGTTCCAGCACCTGGATCTCGGCGATCCGGCGCCGCCCGGCCCGGTCCCGTACGAGATGAACCACGACGGACAGGGCCGCCGCCAACTGGCTGTGAAGTGCCGTCCGGTCCAGCCCAGCCGCTGTCCCCAACGCCTCCAGCCGAGCCGGGACATGCTCGGCCGCGTTCGCGTGAACCGTCCCTGAGCCGCCCTCATGACCGGTATTCAGAGCAGCCAGCAGCTCCGTGACTTCCGCCCCTCGCACCTCCCCGACCACCAGCCGGTCGGGCCGCATGCGCAGGGCCTGCCGCACCAGGTCCCGGAGCGTCACCCGCCCGGCACCCTCCTGGTTGGCGGGACGCGATTCCAGCCGTACGACGTGCGGATGGTCCGGACGCAACTCGGCGGAGTCCTCGGCGAGCACGATCCGCTCCCGCTCCCCCACCACGCCCAGCAGGCTCGCGAGGAGCGTCGTCTTCCCCGCGCCCGTTCCCCCGCTGATGAGGTAGGAGACCCGGGCCTCCACCAGCGCCCGCAGCACCCGGTCGCCGCCCGGTGGCACCGTCCCCGCCGCGACCAGTTCGCCCAGCGAGAAGGCCTTGGGCCGGACCACCCGCAACGACAGACAGGTCGATCCGACCGACACCGGCGGCAGCACCGCGTGCATCCGGGTCCCGTCCGGAAGCCGCGCGTCCACCCAGGGCCTGGCATCGTCCAGCCGCCGTCCCGCGACGGCGGCGAGCCGCTGCGCGAGCCTGCGCACCGCCGCCGCGTCGGCGAAGGTCACCCCGGTGAGCTCGAGTCCGCGGCCCCGGTCCACCCACACCCGGTCGGGCGCGGACACGAGCACATCGGTGACCGCCGGATCCGCGAGCAGCGGCTCCAGTACCCCGGCCCCGATCAGCTCTCCGCGCAACTCATCCGCCGCACGCAGGACTTCGGCGTCTCCGAGCAGTCGGCCCTGCGCCCGCAGTGCGGCCGCGACCCCGGCCGGGGTCGGCGCCGCTCCGCTCTGCGCCAGCCGCTGCCGAACGGCGTCGAGCAGGGCCTCGGTCATGAGGCACCTCCGGCAGCCGGACCTGCGACACCCTCGCCTGCGAACGCCCGGTCCCAGAAGGCCGAACAGAACCTGGCAAGCGGTCCGCGGGCACTCCCGCCGGGCGGCTCCCCCGCGTCCTGCTCAGCCAGCAAACCCTGTTCCAAAGGGAGTTCACCGGCCAGCGGCAGCCCCATAGCGTGCGCCACCCACTGTTCGTCGAGGCCTGACGCGTACGGCCCGCGCGCCACCACCCGGATGTCGTCGAGCACCATTCCCGCCACCGACGCCACGCGTTTCGCTGCTGCGACCGCCCGCAGCTCCCCGGGCACCACCACGAGCCCGAGATCCAGTTGGGCAAGGGCCTCGGCCACCGCCTCGTCGACACGGCGCGGCAGATCGACGACCACCACCCCACCGAGCCTCCGCGCCGCGGCCAGGACCGCCTGCATCGCCTGCGGCGGGATGACCACCCAGTCGTCGCGGCCCCAGCTGAGCACCCGCAGCCCGTGCAGCGCGGGCAGCGACTCCTCCAGGGCGCCGCCGCCGACCCGCCCCTTGGAATGGGCGAAATCAGGCCACCTCATGCCCTCCGCACGTTCTCCTCCGAGCAGCACATCGATGCCGCCGCCCAACGGGTCACCGTCGATCAGCATGGTCCGCCGCCCGCTCCTCGCCGCGGTCACCGCGAGCGCGCAGGCCAGCGTGGACGCGCCGGCGCCACCCCGGCCGCCGATCACCCCGACGGTGAGCGCCGGCCTGCCGACACCTTCCGTCGCGTTGGCGATCTGATCGACCAGCCAGTTCTCCGAATCGGGCAGCCGCAGCACGTATTCGGCCCCGATCTCCACGGCTCGGCGCCAGACATCGGGCGCGTCCTGGTCCCGCCCGACGAGCATCACACCCCGCCGGCGGACCGCTCCACGGCAGCGTTGCGCCGCATCGTCCCCGACGAGAACCATGGGAGCCCGCTCCCAGCCACCTCGCCGGTCCGGCAGCGTGTGATGGACCTCGGGCTCCGCGCCGGCGGCCGCACACAGCCTCAGCAGGTCGTCGAGCAGATCCACATCCTCGGTCACGATCAACGGTCCGCCCCGCTTCGGCCCGACGGCCTGCAAACGATCCCGTGCGCTGGATTCAGCCACGATCTCAGCCCCCTTCTTCACTCACCTTCACCGCGGTTCGCGGCGATCTCGGAGCGTTCCGAGAACGGTGATTCCGGAACCCGTGGACTTCACGGGTGGAATCACGGTGCAGCGCTTCAGGAAATCGTGTGGATCTTGCTCAAAAACTGTGGACAACTCTGTCGTTGTGAATATCCTCGTCCCTCGAACCGGCGACTTCCGAGAGCAGCCCTTCCATCACGCACTGTGACGGCACATGCTGATGGGAGTTCATCGAGAGGCCGGCCGCAGCGGCCGAGAAAGAGGAGAAATGCTTGATTCCGAGCGACAGAAACGCGTCCGGACATGCGACGACCCCCGCCGGGGGGGAGAGCGGGGGTCGTCCCCACGGCCGACTCGGGGGGGGAGGAGCCGGACCGGGTTAGCACGGTCGCGAACGATCCGTGACTTCCATGGTGTACCCGAGCACCTTCTCAGGCAAACCCACGCGCCGGAGTTTACGCCGAATGGTGGGCCCCTATGCTCTGCCTTGTGGAAAACTGCTTCTTGCCGCGCACAGCAGCCTTCTTTGACCTGGACAAGACGGTCATTGCGAAGTCTTCGACACTGACCTTCAGCAAGTCCTTCTACCAAGGCGGGCTGATCAACCGCCGTGCCGTACTGCGCACTGCGTACGCGCAGTTCGTGTTCCTTGCCGGGGGTGCAGATCACGACCAGATGGAGCGGATGCGCGAGTATCTGTCAGCGCTCTGCAAAGGCTGGAACGTTCAGCAGGTGAAGGAAATTGTCGCCGAGACCCTGCACGATCTGATCGACCCGATCATCTACGACGAAGCGGCGACGCTCATCGAGGAACATCACACCGCGGGACGCGATGTGGTCATCGTCTCGACCTCCGGCGCCGAAGTCGTCGAACCGATCGGTGAACTGCTCGGGGCAGACCGCGTCGTCGCCACGCGCATGGTCGTCGGTGACGACGGCTGCTTCACCGGCGAGGTGGAGTACTACGCGTACGGGCCGACCAAGGCAGAGGCCGTCAAGGCCCTCGCCGTGTCCGAGGGATACGACCTCGCTCGCTGCTACGCCTACAGCGACTCCGCGACCGATGTGCCGATGCTGGAGTCCGTCGGCCATCCGCACGCGGTGAATCCGGACCGCGCCCTACGCCGCGAGGCGACTCTCCGGGAGTGGCCGATTCTCGTCTTCGACCGCCCGGTCCGGCTCAAGCAGCGGCTGCCCACCTTCTCGCTGCCGCCGCGCCCCGCGCTCTTGGCCGCGGCAGCAGTGGGCGCGGCCGCCCTCACCGCCGGCCTCGTCTGGTACACCGCACGCCGGCGCACCGCTGCGGCCTCGGCATGACCGAGCCCACGCCCTACGCCACCAGCGGCCGCTCGGACGCCGGACACCCCGCCCCGGCAAACCGGGCAGCCGATCACCTCGTACACATCGGACGCCCCGGACGCCCCGGACGCCCCGGGAGTCAGCCACACACTGCCATCACCCGCTCCGCGAATTCCCGTCATAACCGATTGAACCGACTCGTCCGTAATTGAACACAAAAGTAAAGAAGTGCCGCCACCACTACCGCTCATCCGACCCCTGGAGTACAAAGGACTCAACGGCCCGCGAGACCAAGGACATCCGTGAGGATGACCTGTTGACGCAGACAAGGCCCCACGGACCGCGCATGAAAACCGGGCACCCACGCGACGTCGACCCGTCGATTACGGGCCAGCCGCACCAGGGACGGGCAAAGCACTCGACCTGATGGGCATATATCGAGGACGCTTGGTAACTGGGTGGACATGCCAGCGGCGGTACCGAGGACGGTACCGCCGCAACCCATTTCGCGAAGTGCTTGCCGGGCGCGAACCCACCCAGGCTTCTGGACCGCCCGGGCTGCCCGTAGAGCCCTGACCCGGCGCCCGACTGCTCGCACAGCCAGCCCCGCGGTTACTTACGCGGCGCCACGCTGGAGCGCTTCGCAGACCGCCGTCGACTCCCGGACGCCGAGCTCCGCCGCACGCCCGCAGTGCGCGATCCAGGCCGCCATACCGTCCGGTGTTCCCGACAGGTATCCCTCGAAGGCCGCTACGTACGCCGCACGCCCCTGCTCGGCATGGCCCACCTCTGCCGGGCAGATCGACTTGGGGTCGAGCCCGCTCCCGATCAGCACGATCCGTTCGGCGGTCCGCGCGACCAGACCGTTGTACGAACCGAAGGGACGCAGAGCCAGCAGCTCGCCGTGCACGACCGCGGCCGTCACCAGTGCCGGCGCCTCACTCCCCGAAAGAATAAGCCCGCTGAGCCCTTCCAGCCGACCCGCCACCTCACCGGCATCGGGCAAGGACGCTTCGATCAGCGGCTCGTCCACCGGCTCACCCGCCAGTCGGGGCCGCCCGACGGCGTCCTCGGGCGTCGCACCCCCTGCCGCCACAAGATGCAGCCTCGCCAGCACGCGCAACGGCGACTGCCGCCAGATGGAGAGCAGCTGGCCAGCCTCGGCGGTCAACCGCAGAGCGGCTCCGACCACACGCGCTTCACTGTCTCCGGTGAAGTCGGTGCGCCGGCGCACCTCTTCCAGGTTCCAGTCGGCGCCGGAGAGCGCGGCCGACCCGCGGGCGCCCCGCAGGGCCGCCTCCGAGGTGACCTCGTTGCTGCGGCGGCGCATGACGCGGTGACCGTAAACGCGGTCGACAGCCTTGCGTACGGAGTCCACCGCGTCCGTCACGCCCGGCAGCGTGCCCAGGGTGGCGAGCGGGTCCGAGGAAGTCGTACTCATAAGTAGCGAGGCTACGCGCCCCCCGCACGCCTACCGCCCCGGAGTGGCCTTCTTCACGAAGTTAGACAACGGATAGCGATCGACCCACTACGCTAGGTGAACATGAAGATCGCTTTCGTAGGGAAGGGCGGCAGCGGCAAGACCACGTTGTCCTCGCTCTTCATCCGCCACCTTGCCGCCAATGAGGCCCATGTCGTCGCGGTGGACGCCGACATCAACCAGCATCTCGGGGCCGCGCTCGGCCTCGACGAGGAGGAGGCCGCAGCGCTGCCCGCCATGGGAGCGCAGCTTCCTCTCATCAAGGAGTATCTGCGCGGCAGCAATCCCCGCATCGCCTCCGTCGAAACGATGATCAAGACCACCCCGCCCGGCGAGGGTTCACGACTGCTCCGCGTGAACGAGGACAACCCGATCTACGACGCGTGCGCTCGCACGGTCGGCCTCGACGACGGGGACATCCGGCTGATGGCCACCGGGCCGTTCACCGAATCGGATCTGGGGGTGGCCTGTTACCACTCCAAGGTCGGCGCGGTAGAGCTCTGTCTCAACCATCTCGTCGACGGCCCGGAGGAATACGTCGTTGTCGACATGACTGCCGGCTCGGACTCCTTCGCCTCGGGAATGTTCACCCGCTTCGACATGACGTTCCTGGTCGCGGAGCCGACCCGCAAGGGAGTCTCGGTCTACCGGCAGTACAAGGAGTACGCCCGCGACTTCGGAGTCGCACTGAAGGTCGTCGGAAACAAGGTGCAGGGCGAGGACGACCTGGAGTTCCTGCGGGCCGAGGTGGGCGACGACCTGCTGGTCACGGTCGGCCACTCCGACTGGGTTCGGTCCATGGAGAAGGGCCGCCCAGCCCGCTTCGAGCTGCTGGAGGCCGACAACCGGATGGCGCTGCAGGCCCTGCAGAACGCCGCCGAGGACTCGTACGGACAGCGCGACTGGGAGCGCTACACACGGCAGATGGTGCATTTCCATCTGAAGAACGCGGAGAGCTGGGGCAACGAGAAGACGGGGGCCGATCTGGCCGCCCAGGTGGACCCCGCATTCGTGCTCGACGAGCACCGCGCCCGGACCGGGGCGGCCCAGCCGGTCTGATCGGACGACGCCCCGGCCGATGCCGGTCGGGCGCTCCGCGCATGACCTGCCGGCGCCGGACGGACCGGCCCCGGTCCGTCCGGCACCGGCAGGCCTCCGTCATCAGTGCCCGGCGGACGCCTTCTCGGCAGCCTTGCCCTGCTCCTGGGCCTTGCCCTTGTCCTTGCCCCTGACGGAGCTCGCGGCCCCTCCGAGGAAAGCTGCCCAGCTCTTCGTGGGCCCCTCGCCGACCTTCAGCGTGCCGAGCTTCGCGAGGGTCGCCGGATCCTGTGCGTCCAGCCAGTCAGCCAACTGCTTGAAGGACACGCAGCGCACGCCCTCCTTGGTGCAGACCGTCTTGATCGTCTCCTCGATGGCGCGCATGTACGTGCCGCCGTTCCAGGATTCGAAGTGGTTGCCGATGATCAGCGGGGCACGGTTTCCGTCGTACGAGCGGTCGAAGGCCTGGAGCAGGCCGTCCCGCATCTGGTTGCCCCAGTACTCGTGCTGGTCCGGGTCGCCCTGCGTCGTGCCGGACTGGTTGAACATGAAGTTGTAGTCCATCGAAAGGGTCTCGAACTCGCGCCCCGGCACCGGGACGAGCTGCATCGAGAGGTCCCAGATGCCGCTCTTCTTCTTCGGCCAGACCTGGTCGTTGACGCCGCTGGAGTCGTAGCGGAAGCCCATCGAGCGGGCAGCCGTCACCATGTTCTTCTGCCCCTCCAGGCAGGGGGTGCGACCGCCGACGAGTTCCTTGTCGTAGTCGAAGGGCAGCGGCTTCATGCCCTTGAGCTCGGGGTCATTCGACTTCCAGCCCTTCACGAAGGACTTCGCCTGGCTGATCTCGCTCTTCCACTCGGCGACGGACCAGGTCCCGACTCCGCCGTCCTTGCCGCAGAAGTGGCCGTTGAAGTGGGTGCCGATCTCGTTGCCGTCCATCCAGGCGCCGCGGACCTGGGTGAGGGTGTCCCGGATTCCCTTGGTGTCGTTGAAGCCGATGTCGGAACTGCCGGCGTTGTGCTTGGGCGGGTCGTAGAGCCCCCGCTTGGCCTCCGGCAGCAGGTACACACCGCTCAGGAAGTACGACATGGTCGCGTCGTACTTCTTGCCCACCTCACGGAAGTGCGAGAAGAGCTGCTGACTGTCCTCCCCCGCACCGTCCCACGAGAACACCACGAACTGCGGGGGCTTCTGCCCCGGGGCCAAGCGTTGCACGACGGGCTGCTTCGGCTGGGCGCCGGTGAAGGCCGTGGAACCGTCACCGATGAGCCGGAACGCACTCTTGGGGGCCGCACCGGCGGCCTTCTTCTCGGTCCCGGCCGCGCCATTCTCGGCGCCGCCGGCCGCACCGTTCGCTGCAACAGGCCCGGATGTACCCGATCCGTGGGTCGATCCGGAGCAGCCGGCCACTCCCGCGACCAGCGCGACGGCCATCACGCCCACGGCGATCCTCTTCGTGGCGGCCAACATCCGCCCACCCTCTTCCTTGCAGGTCTGATTGCGCTGAAGTGCCGACACGGCGCGGTCAAAGTCGCACGCACAGCACACAAATCCGCGCGACAGGCCGAATGAAAAGCTGCTTATTCACTGGAATGGGTGGTTAGATAGACCATTTGCCCTCAATCGTGGACACAGATCTTTACTCTCCATTACGATCTGTTTACTGAGAGTTGAGATATCCCGCCGCTGCACGCCGTGACCCACGGCCGCGTCCCACGTTCCGCGACCGCGCTGCCCCGGAGGAGACGGGAAACATGTCTGCCTGCGTCCCCACTCGTCATGACCACTCATCCCGCAGCTCGCGACCTCCCCGTTCATCGGGGATCAAGCGACCTCACAGCCCGCCACCGCCGCACCGCGGCGGACGATTCCGTATCGCGGGCGCCGACGTGTCCGCATCGATCACTGTCTTCCTTCTAGCCATCCCCATGTCGCTCGGCCTGGCCGTCGCCATGGACGCCCCACTTGAAGCAGGCCTCATCTCCGCCGCAGTCGGCGGAATCGTCGCCGGTCTGCTCGGGGGCACCCCGCTCCAGGTCTCCGGGCCTTCCGCCGGACTGACCGTGGTGACAGCCGAGTTGATCCAGGTCTACGGCTGGCGCACGACCTGCGCGATCACCATCGGCGCGGGCCTGCTGCAGATCCTGCTCGGTTCGCTACGGGCCGCCCGTAGCGCGCTCGCCGTCAGCCCAGCCATCGTGCACGGCACGCTCGCCGGCATCGGCGTGGCCATCGCGCTCGCCCAGCTGCACATCGTGCTGGGCGGTTCACCGGAGAGCTCAGCCGTCTCCAACGCACTCACGCTGCCGGCCCGATTGGCTGAAGTGAGCCCCGCCGCACCGCTGATCGGCGGTCTGACCATCGTGATTCTGGTGCTGTGGCCCCGGATTCCGGGGCGGCCCGGCCGCATGATGCGGCGGGTCCCGGCGGCCCTGGTGTCCGTGGCCGTCGCCACTGCCGTGGCAGCCTTCGCGGCACCGTCGATCGCGCGCGTCGATCTGCCGTCCTGGCGTTCGCACGCCCTGCCGGAGCTGCCGCAAGGCCCCGTACTCGGCCTGGGCACAGCCGTGTTCACCATGATGCTGGTGGCAAGCCTGGAATCCCTGCTCGCCGCCGTCGCCGTGGACAAGCTGGCCGCCGATCGAAGCAGCGAAAGGTCGACCGGACCGGCCGTCGAACGGAGCAGCGGGCACGCGAGCGATCCTCCCGAGCCCGGCTCGGCCCCGGCGACCTCACTCCCCGTCAAACGCTCCGACCTCGACCGGGAACTACGCGCGCAGGGCATCGCCAACACAGTGTCGGGGCTGCTGGGCGGACTGGCTGTCTCCGGCGGCGCGGTGCGCAGTTCGGCGAATGTGCGAGCCGGGGCGACCAGCCGCGCCTCCACCGTGCTGCACGGCGTCTGGGTGCTGCTCGCCACCGGTCTGCTGGTCACCGCGCTGGAGTGGATCCCACTGGCCGCCCTCGGCGCGCTCGTCATGGTGGTCGGCATCCAGATGGTGAACTTCGCGCACATCCGTAACGTCCACAGGCACCGGGAATTCCTGGTGTACGGGGCGACGATCACCGGAGTGCTGCTCTTCGGCGTCCTGAAGGGCGTAACCATCGGGATCGCGGTGGCGGTGGCGGTCGCCCTGCACCGACTGGCGCGGACCAGGATCACCGTGACCCAAGAGGATGGTCGGCATCTGGTAGCCGTACGCGGCCAGTTGACGTTCCTGGCGGTGCCACGGCTCAACCGGACCCTGGGCCAACTGCCCCAGGACGCGGACGTACTCGTCGAGCTGGACGGCTTCTTCATCGATCACGCCGCTTACGAGATGATCCAGGACTGGAGCAATGCCCATGCCGCTCACGGCGGCCGGGTCGTCTTCACCGACAGGTCCGGCGGCCGGATCGCCGAGCCGGCCTCCGCGGCGCACTCCTGCTGCCGCCCCTGGACACCCTGGCGCAACCACCACTGCCATGACCGGCCCGAGCATGTGCCCTTCACCGACTTCGGCCATGCCCGCCGGATCCCCGGCACCACCACCGAACGCGCCACATCCACCGAGCCCGCCACGTGCGCCGAGACCACCCCGAGCACCGAGGCCGTCGAAGCCGCAGGCCTCACCGGAGCCACCGAGCCTGCTGGACACCCCGACCCCGGCCCCGCCCCCGCCGCTGCCACCCCCGCTGCCGGCACGATCACCTTCGCCGCCACGAGCGCGACGGGCAGCTCCGCCCCGCTTCACTCCGCACCGCTCCAGCATCCGCCGCACCACCTCGCACCACTCCACCTGGCGCCCACTCCCGCCCCACCCCCGACGGACGACATGGACAGCACGAACAGCACACACAGCTCGGGCGGCACGAGCCACACGAGCGGCGCCGATCCCACCGGCATCGCCCCCGATGAAGTCCCCCGCACGGGCCCCCAGCAGCCCACCGCCCGTTCAACCGACTACACGCCAGATCACGATGCAGCCCCACCACGCAAGACGGGCGGGCAGCGCCTGGTCAGCGGCCTCAGCTCGTTCCAGCGCAATACGGCGCCCCTGGTTCGTGAGGAGCTGGCACGACTGGCCAGGGAGGGTCAGCGCCCCTCGCAGCTGTTCATCACCTGCGCGGACTCCCGCTTGGTGACGAGCATGATCACGGCAAGTGGTCCAGGTGACCTGTTCACCGTACGGAACATCGGAAATCTGGTGCCGCCACCGCATTCCGAGAGAGCTGACGACTCGGTGGGTGCGGCGATCGAGTACGCGGTGGATGTGCTGGGCGTGGAGTCCATCACCATCTGCGGACACTCTGGCTGCGGCGCCATGAACGCCCTGCTCGGCGCGGGGCCCGACACCCCGGACACCCCGCTGTGGCGCTGGCTACGGCACGGTGTGCCCAGCCTGAGGCGGATGGCCTCCAAACGGCACGCCTGGGCCCGGATCTCCGGCCGGCTGCCCGCCGACGAGGTGGAGCAGCTCTGTCTCACCAATGTCGTCCAGCAACTGGACCATCTCCGGGCCCATGGATCGGTGGCGCGACGCCTCGCAGAAGGGACACTCCAGCTGCACGGCATGTACTTCCACGTGGCCGAGGCCCAGTCGTATCTGCTGACCGAGGGCATCGGCGAGGGCCATGGGCTCGATGAGGTCTTCGACCGGGTCGGCCCCACTGCCCCGTACGATCCCTATGAACCGGCCGAGTTGGCGCGTACCGGCGCCTGAACCGGGTACACCTCGGGTCCGTGAGACCGTGTGGGTCCCGCCTCCGCAGCGCCATGCACCCTGGGCCACCGCATGGCACCCCGGCATTCTGCTCCACCCGCCGCGGAGGCGGGATCGTGCCTCCATACACGAAACACAGGTCTAAACCAATTCCCGGCAGACACTTGTCACCCGGCCTTTGGCCTGATGAGCTATGCCCCGGGACACAACGGACACCCTGGGAATGGGAGAAGTCGTGAGCAACGAAAGCCTGGCCAACCTGCTCAAAGAGGAGCGGCGGTTCACACCGCCTGCCGATCTGGCCGCGAACGCCAACGTCACAGCCGAGGCGTACGAGCAGGCCGATGCGGACCGGCTGGGCTTCTGGGCCGAGCAGGCCCGCCGCCTGACTTGGGCCACGGAGCCGACCGAGACGCTCGACTGGAGCAATCCGCCCTTCGCGAAGTGGTTCGCGGACGGCAAGCTCAACGTCGCGTACAACTGCGTGGACCGCCACGTCGAGGCGGGCAACGGCGACCGGGTCGCCATCCACTTCGAGGGTGAGCCCGGCGACAGCCGTGCCATCACCTACGCGGAGCTGAAGGACGAGGTCTCCCGCGCCGCCAACGCGCTGACCGAACTCGGTGTCGGCAAGGGCGACCGGGTAGCCGTCTACCTGCCGATGATCCCCGAGGCCGCCGTCGCGATGCTGGCCTGCGCCCGGATCGGCGCCGCCCACTCGGTGGTCTTCGGCGGCTTCTCCGCCGACGCCATCGCCACCCGCATCCAGGACGCGGACGCGAAGGTCGTCATCACCTCCGACGGCGGATACCGCCGCGGCAAGCCCTCCGCGCTCAAGCCCGCGGTCGACGACGCCGTGTCCCGCATCGAGAGCGTCAAGCACGTCCTCGTCGTCCGGCGCACCGGCCAGGACACCGCGTGGACCGAGGGCCGGGACGTGTGGTGGCACGAGATCACCGCGCGCCAGTCCACCGAGCACACCCCCGAGGCGTTCGAGGCCGAGCAGCCGCTGTTCATCCTCTACACCTCGGGCACGACCGGGAAGCCGAAGGGCATCCTGCACACCTCCGGCGGGTACCTCACGCAGGCGGCCTACACCCACCACGCGGTCTTCGACCTCAAGCCGGAGACGGATGTCTACTGGTGCACGGCCGACATCGGCTGGGTGACCGGACACTCCTACATCGTCTACGGCCCGCTGGCCAACGGTGCGACGCAGGTCATGTACGAGGGCACGCCCGACACCCCGCACCAGGGGCGCTTCTGGGAGATCGTCCAGAAGTACGGCGTGAGCATCCTCTACACCGCGCCGACCGCGATCCGGACGTTCATGAAGTGGGGAGACGACATCCCCGCGAAGTTCGACCTGTCGTCCCTGCGGGTCCTCGGTTCGGTCGGTGAGCCGATCAACCCCGAGGCCTGGATGTGGTACCGCAAGCACATCGGCGCCGACACCTGCCCCATCGTGGACACCTGGTGGCAGACCGAGACCGGCGCGATGATGATCTCACCGCTGCCCGGAGTCACGGCCACCAAGCCGGGCAGCGCCCAGCGTGCGCTGCCGGGCATCTCCGCGACAGTCGTCGACGACGAGGCCCGCGAGGTCCCGGACGGCGGGGGCGGCTACCTCGTCCTCACCGAGCCGTGGCCCTCCATGCTCCGCACCATCTGGGGCGACGACCAGCGGTTCCTCGACACCTACTGGTCGCGCTTCCAGGGCAAGTACTTCGCGGGTGACGGCGCCAAGAAGGACGAGGACGGCGACATCTGGCTCCTCGGCCGGGTCGACGACGTCATGCTCGTATCGGGGCACAACATCTCGACCACCGAGGTCGAATCGGCACTCGTGTCGCACCCCGCAGTCGCCGAGGCCGCCGTGGTCGGTGCGGCCGACGAGACGACCGGACAGTCCATCGTCGCGTTCGTCATCCTGCGCGGCACAGCGACTGCCTCCGAGGAGCTGGTCGCGGAGCTGCGCAACCACGTCGGCACCACGCTCGGCCCGATCGCCAAGCCGAAGCGCGTCCTGCCGGTGGCGGAACTGCCCAAGACCCGCTCCGGCAAGATCATGCGACGCCTGCTGCGTGACGTCGCCGAGAACAGGGAGCTCGGAGACGTCACGACGCTCACCGACTCATCGGTCATGGATCTCATCCAGACCCAGCTCCCCTCGTCCTCCTCCGAGGGCTGAGCGGCTGAACGGCTGAGCGGCTGAGCGGCTGAGCGGCTGAGCGGCTGAGCGGCTGAGGACTCAGCGACTCAGGGCTACTGAGTACTGACGACTGAGCGACTCGGGACTGACGTTCCTCGAAGGGCATCCGGCAGCGCGCCGGATGCCCTTCGGGCATTTAGGGTGAAGATCACCACGGGTGAGAGTCACCGCTCACGACCCCGCACACCCCGCCCCGGGTAGAGTGGCAGCTGGTCAAACAACATGACAGGAACAATCTCCAAAGGGTGTGCCGGGAAGTCTGGTCGGCAAGTGAATTTGCCATGCCGTCGCTGCCGTACCGACCCGGAGGTCCTCTCTCGTGGCCGCGCCCAACCCCGCACCCCCCTCCCCCCGCCGCACCTTCCTGGGACGCCAGTCGCTCCCGGAGCGGAACTTCCTCACCGAAGCACTGCGCACCGAGACCGTCGGCGGAATCATCCTGCTGGTCGCCGCGGTGGCCGCCCTGATCTGGGCGAACACCTTCGGATCGAGCTACACGACGGTCAGCCACTTCCACTTCGGGCCCGAGGCGCTCGGTCTGCACCTGTCCGTGGCGCACTGGGCAGCCGACGGACTGCTCGCAATCTTCTTCTTCGTCGCCGGAGTCGAGCTCAAGCGCGAACTCGTCGCGGGTGAACTGCGCGACCCGAAGGCCGCGGCCCTCCCGGTCGTCGCCGCGCTCTGCGGCATGGCTGTGCCCGCGGTCGTCTACACCCTGGTGACGGTGTTCGGCTCCGGCTCCACCAGCGGCTGGGCCGTCCCCACGGCGACCGACATCGCCTTCGCGCTCGCCGTCCTCGCGGTCATCGGCACCTCGCTGCCGTCGGCACTCCGTGCGTTCCTGCTGACCCTCGCCGTTGTCGACGACCTGTTCGCGATCCTGATCATCGCCGTCTTCTTCACCGAGAACATCAACTTCATCGCGCTCATCGGTGCCTTCGTCGGCCTGGCCGTCTTCTACCTGCTGCTGCGCCTGAACGTGCGGGGCTGGTACGTCTACGTACCCCTCGCCCTGGTCATCTGGGGGCTGATGTACAACAGCGGCGTCCACGCCACCATCGCCGGTGTCACGATGGGGCTGATGCTGCGCTGCACCAGGCGCGAAGGGGAGGAGCGCTCCCCCGGTGAACGCATCGAGCACCTGATCCGCCCGCTGTCGGCAGGTTTCGCCGTACCGCTGTTCGCGCTCTTCTCGGCCGGGGTATCGCTCTCCGGCGGCGCGGTGGCCGGCGTGTTCACCCGGCCCGAGGCGCTTGGTGTCGTACTGGGACTGGTCGTCGGCAAGACGATCGGGATCTTCGGCGGTACGTGGCTCGCCACCCGGTTCACCAGGGCGGAGCTGAACAAGGAGCTGGCCTGGGCCGATGTCTTCGCGGTCGCCTCGCTCGCCGGAATCGGCTTCACCGTCTCGCTGCTGATCGGCGAGCTCGCCTTCACCGACGAGGACATGATCAACGAGATCAAGGCGTCGGTTCTGCTCGGCTCCCTGATCGCCGCCGTACTCTCCGGTGTACTGCTCAAACTCCGGGTACGCAGATACCGGGCGCTCACGGACGCGGAGGAGCTCGACGAGGACGAATCCGGGGTACCGGACGTCTATGAACAGGACGATCCGGAGTACCACCTGCGGATGGCCGCGATCCACGAGAGGAAGGCCGCGGAGCACCGCCGCCTTGCCCAACTGGCGGGGGCAGCGAGCAACAAGCCGGACAGTCCGGCATGATCTGACATCGGATGTGTTGAAGAGGAGAGGGAGTCAGGCATGAGCGACCCCGGCAATTACGCGGGCAGTGCCGATCGCAGTCTCGGCCAGCTGGTCGCCTCGGCGACGACCGAACTGTCGGCGCTGGTACACGACGAGATTGCCCTGGCCAAGGCCGAGGTGCGACAGGACGTCAAGCGCGGCGTCATCGGCAGTGTGGCGTTCATCATCACGGGTGTGCTGATCCTGTTCGCGATCCCGGTGCTGAGCTTCGCGGCCGCGTACGGAATCCACAACCTGGGGCTGGGCCTCGCCTGGTCGTTCCTGATCGTGGGCGGCGCGTTCATCCTGCTCGGGATCCTGCTCGCGCTCTTCGGCTACGCCAAGTTCAAGAAGGTCAAGCCGCCGGAGAAGTCCATCGCCTCGGCCAAGCAGACCGCCGCCGTCCTCCAGGGCGTCAAGCCGCACCCCCGTCCGGGCATCGCCGCGGACGCGATCCTTCCGGCGGGCGGCAGCACACTTGCGGACAAGGCCATCGAGAACAGTCCGGTCCAGGACAAGGTGCCGGCTGTGACACGCTCATCCACATGACGGTCCCCGATTCCAGCGCATTCGGCTCAGTGGGCCCGGACGACCGGGCGGGCCACGAAGGGCCGGCCGGCCCCCCGGCAGGCCCTTCCGCCACACCGCCACCACCGTCCCCGGCGTCAGCGCCCTCCACCGGCCCGCTGGGCCCCGTGGCCGGCTCCGGTGGCCCCGTCCGTCTGGACGGCCCCTGGACGCACCGGGACGTCGCGGCGAACGGCGCCCGCTTCCACATCGCCGAAATGGGCGAAGGGCCCCTCGTCCTGCTCCTGCACGGCTTCCCACAGTTCTGGTGGACCTGGCGCCACCAGTTGCCCGCCCTCGCGGACGCGGGGTACCGGGCGGTGGCGATGGACCTGCGCGGAGTGGGCGGCAGCGACCGTACGCCCCGGGGATACGACCCGGCCAATCTGGCGCTGGACATCACCGGCGTGATCCGTTCGCTCGGTGAGCCGGACGCGGCGCTGGTCGGTCACGACATGGGCGGCTACCTCGCCTGGACGGCCGCGGTGATGCGGCCGAAGCTGGTGCGCCGGCTCGTGGTCTCCTCGATGCCGCATCCGAGGCGGTGGCGCTCCTCGATGCTCTCCGACTTCACGCAGTCCCGCGCGGGCTCGTACATCTGGGGCTTCCAGCGGCCGTGGGTTCCTGAGCGTCAGCTCGTGGCGGAGGAGGCGGCGTTGGTGGGGCGGCTGATCCATGACTGGGCGGGTCCGCGGACCGCGGACTTCCCCGACGACCCGACGGTGGACGTCTATCGGCGTGCCATGTCCATCCCGTCGACGGCACACTGCTCGGTCGAGCCGTACCGCTGGATGGTGCGCTCGCTGGCCCGCCCCGACGGCATCCAGTTCTACCGGCGCATGAAGAGGCCGGTTCGGGTGCCCACGCTGCACCTGCACGGTTCACTCGATCCGGCGGTACGCACCAGGAGTTCGGCGGGGTCCGGCGAGTACGTCGAGGCACCGTACCGTTGGCGACTTTTCGACGGTCTGGGGCACTTCCCGCACGAGGAGGATCCGGACGGTTTCTCGGCCGAACTCATCAGCTGGCTCAAGGATTCCGAGCCCGACCGCTAGCCGGCGCGCACACCCGTCCTACAAACAGCCACTTGCCTGGCGCATACGCCAATTGGCTGACGGATGGGCGGTTACCGACCATGTGCCACGGGCAGACGTCGAGGTATGGGCTGGACGCACGACTTCAGTGACGCAGCACGCAATCGCCGCTCGACCGCCACGGCGGGTCCGGGCATTCATGAGGGGGGCGGCCACCAGGGCCGGGTGCACGCTATGCATGTCCTGCATGATCCCCGGCTCGGCATTCCGCGCATCCTCCGCCGCAGGGCCCGCTGGGTCTCGGCGCGGCTGCGCCACCCGCGCGGATGACCTGGCAACCTCCCCGGACCGCATCGCGGCCGCCGCGGACGACCTGCCGGTCCCCCACCACCACACCCTGACGCCACGATCTCCGAGCCCTAGACTGTGGTCCCTGGTGCCCGGACTCCGGTCCTGGGCCCCGGGCCTGGGCTTCGGAGGGCGTTCACTCTTTCGGCCTGGACCTAGAGCGACCTAGAGCGCGCACGCCTGGCTGTCGACCTGCTGGTTGGCGGTTCGCCCCTGCTGGATGTCCTGACGGATCTCGTCGGCCGTCAGCGCGTAGCCGGTGTTCGGGTCGTCGAGCGACTTGGCGAAGACGACGCCGTACACCTTGCCTTCTGGGGTCAGCAGCGGTCCGCCTGAGTTCCCCTGGCGGACCGTCGTGAAGAGTGAGTACACGTCGCGCTGGACGGTGCCCCGGTGGTAGATGTCCGGGCCGTTGGCGTCGATACGGGCACGGACCCGCGCGGACCGTACGTCGTACGAGCCGTTCTCCGGGAAGCCCGCGACGATCGCGCTGTTGCCGGTCGCCGCGTCGTGGTCGGTGTCGGTGAAGCCGAGCGGCTTCGCGTCGAGGTCCGGGACGTCGAGCACGGCGATGTCGCGCCGCCAGTCGTACAGGACGACCTTCGCGTCGTACAGCCGTCCCTGACCGCCGATCTGGACGGTCGGTTCGTCGACGCCGCCGACGACGTGGGCGTTGGTCATCACCCGGCGGTCGGAGAAGACGAAGCCGGTGCCTTCGAGGACCTTGCCGCAGCTCGGAGCCGTACCGACGACCTTGACGATGGACTTCTTGGCACGGGCGGCGACCGGACTGCCGGCCAGCGCCGGGTCAGGCGCCTTGACTTCGGTGATCGGCTCATTGGCGAACGGGCTGAAGACCTGGGGGAAGCCGTTCTGCGCGAGCACCGAGGAGAAGTCCGTGAACCAGGTGGAGGCCTGGGGCGGCATCACCCGGGAGACGCCGAGCAGCACCGAGGAACTGCGCACCTCCTTGCCCAGCGTCGGCAGTGAGGTACCGGCCAGCGCGGAGCCGATCAGCCACGACACCAGCAGCATCGCCACGACGTTCACCAGTGCGCCGCCCGTCGCGTCGACGGCACGCGCGGGCGACCATGTGATGTACCTGCGGAGCTTGTTCCCCAGGTGCGTGGTGAAGGCCTGGCCCACCGAGGCGCACACGATCACGATGACGACCGCGACGACGGCTGCCGTCGACGAGACCTCGGAGCCGTCCGTCACCTGGCCCCACAGGACCGGCAGCAGATAGACGGCGACGAGACCACCGCCCAGAAACCCGATCACCGACAGAATGCCGACGACGAACCCCTGGCGGTATCCGATGACCGCGAACCACACGGCGCCGGCCAGCAGCAGGATGTCCAGCACGTTCACCGTCTATAGCCTCACAGATTCGTCACCGGGCCCGTACGTCTCTCCGGGTCCGGGCGGGAGGCCCGGAGCAGTGGAGCACGGGGAGTCAGCCTGTCATGCGCGCCAGTCGAGCGGCACCTGCTTGGCTCTGTCCCAGGGGCGCTCCCAGCCCGCGAAGTGCAGGATCCGGTCGATCACGCCGGCCGTGAACCCCCATACGAGTGCGGATTCGACCAGAAATGCCGGGCCTCGGTGGCCGCTGGGATGGACGGCCGTGGCCCGGTTGGCCGGGTCCGTGAGATCTGCCACGGGGACCGTGAAGACCCGCGCGGTCTCACCGGGGTCGACGACTCCGACCGGGCTGGGAGTACGCCACCAGCCGAGGACCGGCGTCACCACGAAGCTGCTCACCGGGATGTAGAGCCGGGGCAGCACGCCGAACAGCTGCACGCCGTGCGGATCGAGGCCGGTCTCCTCCTGAGCCTCCCGCAGCGCGGCCCTGAGCGGTCCCGTCGTCGCCTGGTCGCCGTCCTCCGGGTCGAGGGAGCCGCCGGGGAACGAGGGCTGCCCGGGGTGCGCGCGCAGGCTCCCGGCGCGCTCCATCAGGAGCAGTTCGGGCCCGCGCGCACCCTCGCCGAACAGGACGAGAACGGCCGACTGCCGTCCCGCCCCGCTCTTGGGCGGCAGGAAGCGGCTGAGCTGTCGCGGCTCGACGGTGCGCGCGGCGTGGGCGACGGGGGCCAGCCACGCGGGCAGGCCGTCGGTGGTGACGGTGACCGAGGCTTCCGGACCGGCCCCCGGCGCGGGCGGCGCGCCGGTGGCCGCCGCGTCCGTGCTGTGTTGATGCGTCTTCATTGGCACCCCTCGTCTCACAACGCCTGTCGTCACGCATTTCGTTCCGCAGCGGCGCCTGTGGTCAGCCGGCGCCCAGGGCGGGGGCCGGTGCGCCCGGGTAGTCCGGCGGCGGACTCAGCCGCTGCCCCGGCCGGCCCCCCATCTCGTACTTCAGAAGCTTCCGGGCCTTCTCGGGATCCGTCTCGCCCTCTCCGTACGAAGGGCAGAGCGGGGCGATCGGGCAGGCACCGCAGGCGGGCTTGCGGGCGTGGCAGATACGGCGCCCGTGGAAGACGACGCGGTGCGAGAGCATCGTCCACTCGCTCTTGGGGAAGATCTCCGCGACCTCCGCCTCGACCTTCACCGGATCCTCCTGATCGGTCCACTTCCAGCGGCGCACCAGCCGCCCGAAGTGGGTGTCGACAGTGATCCCGGGTACGCCGAAAGCGTTCCCCAATACGACGTTGGCGGTCTTGCGGCCGACCCCCGGCAACGTCACGAGGTCCTCAAGGCGTCCAGGCACCTCGCCGTCGAAGTTGTCCCGGAGGGCCGCGGAGAGGCCCAGCAGCGACTTGGTCTTGGCGCGGAAGAAGCCGGTCGGCCGAATGATCTCTTCCATTTCCTCCGGGACAGCCGCGGCCATGTCCTCGGGGGTGGGATAGGCGGCGAAGAGCGCGGGGGTGGTCTGGTTGACCCTCAGATCGGTGGTCTGCGCCGACAGGACCGTGGCGACCAGGAGCTCGAAGGCGTTCCGGAAGTCCAGCTCGGGGTGGGCGTAGGGGTACAGCTCGGCGAGCTCACGGTTGATCCGGCGGGCCCTGCGGACCATGGCCAGGTGGGATTCCGGCTTGGCGCCGGCCTTGGGCTTGGCCTTGGGCTTGTTGGTATTGGGCTTGGCGCTGGTGTTCGGCTTGGGCCGGGAGTTGGAGTCCGGCTTGGGCTTGGCCCCGGGCTTGACCTTCGGTTGGGGGCTCGCCTCCGACTTCGGCTTCGGCTTCGACTTCGGCTTGGCCGCCGAGTCAGTGCCGTCCTTGGAACCCACCCGTTTCGCCGCTCCCGCCCGTTCCGTCATTCCCACCCGTTTCATCCGCCCCGCCGGGCTTTTTGTCGCATTTTTCGCTTCCCCTGTACCATGTTCGCCCACAGCGGAATCGCGGCCTTCCGACACCCCATCAACCCCCTTGGCCTGCACTCTCACCGGCGTTCCGGACACTCGACCAGCCTAGAGCCAGCCGCTGACATCCGCCCCGGTCACCGATGATCCACCCCCAATCGGCCCCCTGCCGTACGTCCCGGCACGCGCGTGCGTCAAACTGGTTTGTGATTGATCGCACTGTTTTACCGTCCGGCATGATGGGGACCACGGTTCCCTGAACAGGCCGACAAGGAGAGAACTCGTGGACGACGTTCTGCGGCGCGCCCCGCTTTTCGCGGCGCTCGATGACGAGCAGGCCGCGGAGCTCCGCGCCTCGATGAGTGAGGTGACCCTCGCACGCGGCGACGCGCTGTTCCACGAGGGTGACCCGGGCGACCGCCTCTATGTGGTCACCGACGGCAAGGTGAAGCTGCACCGCACCTCGCCCGACGGCCGCGAGAACATGCTGGCCGTCCTCGGCCCCGGCGAGCTGATCGGTGAGCTGTCGCTCTTCGACCCGGGCCCGCGTACCGCCACCGCCACCGCGCTGACCGAGGTCAAGCTCCTCGGCCTCGGCCACGGCGACCTGCAGCCCTGGCTGAACGTACGCCCCGAGGTGGCCACCGCCCTGCTGCGCGCCGTCGCGCGGCGCCTGCGCAAGACCAACGACCAGATGTCCGACCTGGTCTTCTCGGACGTACCGGGCCGTGTCGCCCGTGCGCTCCTCGACCTGTCGCGCCGCTTCGGCGTCCAGTCCGAGGAAGGCATCCACGTGGTGCACGACCTGACGCAGGAGGAGCTGGCCCAGCTGGTCGGCGCCTCCCGCGAGACGGTCAACAAGGCCCTCGCCGACTTCGCCGGCCGCGGCTGGCTGCGGCTGGAGGCCCGTGCGGTGATCCTGCTCGACGTGGAGCGGCTGGCCAAGCGGTCACGCTGACCCGTCGAACCACAGCGCACGAGGGGCCCCGCCGGACCGGATGCTGTTGGCGAATGCCCCTTCGTTCCGCCCCATCGGATTTATCCGGTGGGGCGGAGTGCTGCGAAGTGTGAGGTGCGTGTTGGGGCGAGT